>JADGPN010000083.1 GCA_017882465.1 Solirubrobacteraceae bacterium | reverse complement strand
CCTCAGCGTCGACACGGATGCCCATGCGAAGCCGCCAGGGCACCCGCGGTCGCGTCACTTGACGCGCTGGGCGTCCGGGCGCAGGTGCGCCCGGACGCCCGTCCCGCCTCAGGGTGTGACGGTGATCGTCCCGGTCATGAACGGGTGGATCAGGCACTGGTAGTGGTACGTCCCAGGTGCGTTGAACTTGATCTGCCCGCTGGTTGGCAGCGGCGTTGTCGCATCCGAGTCCATGAACCCGGTGTTGCCGAACCCGTTGCCGTGCGTTGTCGGCGTCAGCGGAATCGGGTTGACCGTCGCCCGGTCGCTCGGGTAGACCGCCTGCTGGTCCCAGGGCGGGGGCCCACCGACCGAGTTGGACAGCATGTTCAGGTAGTCCTGAGGTCCGAACGCCGCCGTGTGGACCTCCCGCGAGAGCGGCGTCATCGAGAACCGGACAACCGTTCCCCTGTGGACGGTGAGCGAGCTCGGGAACATCGCGAACACCTCGACGCCCTGGGGTCCCGCGGACCCGAGATCGACGTTGTTGCCGGTCACGACCGTCTGTGACAGGCGCTTGGCGATCCTGACCGCCCGGTTGACCTGCCGGTTCAGCGCCCGCGCATCCTGCGCGGCCGACGGGATCGGCTGCCTCGGCTCGCGCACCACGATCGTGCCCTGCATGCCCGCGTGCACGTCGCAGAAGTACGTGTAGGTGCCCGCCTTGGTGAACGTGACCTTGAACCGGGCCGGCGGACCGAGCGGGAGCCCCGAGTCGACGCGCGCGGTGCCGTTGTACGAGGAGCCTCCACTCGGGCCGAACAGGGCCGGATTGAGGTTGATGCTCGGCACCTTGCCGTTGAACCAGAACCGGTTGCCGGCGGCGTCGTTGACGCCGGTCACGATCGGTCCCGGGAGGATGAGCGGCAGGTCGCCCTGGCCGACGGGCGGAATGTCGATCGTGTGGAAGCCCTGCACGGACCACTCGACGGTGTCGCCTTCGTGGATCGTGACCCTGTGGCGGAAGAAGTTGTTGACATCAGCCCCGTACTGCTGGAGCGCGGGCTGTGCTGACGGCGGTGGACCTGCATATACGGTCTTCAACGCCGCGCTTGCGCTCGCGGGCAGCGCGACGGCTGCGACCGCGAACAGTGCCGCCACGAAGACCCCTGTCCTCCGGACCATGAAACCCCCCAATTGGTGTGGAAACTACGCCAATGCGCACCATATCCGGAGCGACCGTCGGGATGCAAGGGCTCCGGATCCGCGTAGGCTCCGGTCCGTGGATCAGGACGCCATCGATGCGATCGTGGCCCGTGCGCTGGCCGAGGACGTCGGCGAGGGTGACGTGACGACGGCTGCGACCGTACCCGCCGGCGCGCGGGCGCGCGCGGTGATCATCCAGAAGGCTCCCGGCGTCGTGTTCGGGCTCGATCTCGCCGAGCGGACGTTCCGCGCGCTCGATCCTGAGGTCACGGTCCGGAGACTCGCCCCCGAGGGGGCGTGGAGCCAGGGGGGGCCGATCCTCGAGCTGGAGGGGAGCGCCCGGGCGCTGCTGACGGCCGAGCGCACGGCGCTCAACTTTCTGCAGCGGCTGTCCGGTGTGGCCACGCTGACGGCGCGGTGCGTGAGCGCCGTCGCCGGGACCGGCGCGCGGATTCTCGATACGCGCAAGACGACCCCGGGGCTGAGGGCGCTCGAGAAGGCGGCCGTGGCCGCCGGCGGCGGCACCAACCACCGTGCGGGCCTGGATGACGCGATCCTGATCAAGGAGAACCACGCGGCGCTCGCCGGCGGCGTGGCCGAGGCGGTGTCCCGAGCCAGGGCGGCGTCACCGGGCCTCCGGCTCGAGGTCGAGTGCCGCACGGCGGCCGAGGTCGACGAGGCGCTGGCGGCGGGAGCGCCGCGGATCCTGCTCGACAACATGAATCTGGCCGAGCTGCTGGCCGCGGTCGATCAGGCGGGCGGCAGGGCCGAGCTCGAGGCCAGCGGCGGCGTGACGCTGCAGACGCTCGGGGAGATCGCGGCCACCGGCGTAGACTTCATCTCAGTCGGAGCGCTGACCCATAGCGCCCCGGCGCTGGATCTCTCCCTCATCCTGGAACCATTGCCATGAACCTTCCCGTGCTCATCCCGGCCGCGGCACCGCTGCTGCTCGAGAACATCCCTGCCCTGCAGGAAGACGTTCGCGAGCTGGCGCGCAGTCGCGGGGCCGTCATCCTCGCCCACAACTACCAGCTTCCCGAGATCCAGGACGTGGCCGACTACGTTGGCGACTCCCTGGGTCTGTCCCAGCAGGCGGCCAGGACGGACGCCGCGACGATTGTCTTCTGCGGCGTTCATTTCATGGCCGAGACGGCCTCGGTCCTGTGTCCCGAGAAACGGGTCCTGATCCCCGATCTGGACGCCGGCTGCTCGCTGGCCGACTCGATCACCGCCGAGCAGCTGCGCGACTGGAAGGCGCAGCACCCGGGGGCGATCGTGGTCATGTACGTGAACACCACCGCCGAGGTCAAGGCCGAGACCGATTACTGCTGCACCTCGGCCAACGCCGTGCAGGTCGTGGAGCACATCTACCGCGAGCACGGGCAGGACACCGAGGTCCTGTTCGGCCCGGACATGTTCCTGGGCGCCTACGTCGAGAAGACGATCGGGCGGCCGATGCACGTGTGGGACGGCGAGTGCCACGTGCACGCGGGGATCAGGCCGGACGACATCAACGCCGTGCGTGCCGCGCATCCCGGCGCCGACTTCCTGATCCATCCCGAGTGCGGCTGCTCGACCAGCGTGATGGAGTACGTCGCAGCGGGCGACGTCGCTTCGGAGGGCGTGCATATGCTGTCGACGGGCGGGATGCTGTCGTTCGCGCACGAGCACCGGGCACACCGCCCGGAGGGCGGGGTCGGGACCGTGATCGTGGCCACCGAGACGGGGATGCTCCATCCCCTCCGGCGGGCCGACCCGCACACCAAGTTCATCGCCGCCAATGAGGCTGCGAGCTGTCGCTTCATGAAGATGATCACCCTGCCCAAGGTCCGAGACGCGCTGCGCGACGACGTCCACGAGGTCAAGGTGGCGCCGGAGATCGCCGAGCGCGCACGCGTGCCGATCGAGCGGATGGTCGCGATCAGCTGATCGCCTAGCTCCGGGACTCCTCGAGCAGGTCGACCCCGTGCTCGGCGGCTTCCCGAACGGCCGGCATCGAGTTTCGCTTGCGGCCGAACTCGGCGGGCGTGTAGCAGTGGATGTCGGCCGGCGCGCCCATCTCGAGCGAGTCCCACAGCGAGCCGGCCTGATAGACGCGCTCGAGCCACGGCACCCCGTCGAATGCCTCGGAGACGAGAACGACGACGTACTCGGGGCCGCGTTCGCGTTGCGGTGGGGCTCCGTACTCGTCGGCGACCCGGGCGCCCCCGAGCAGTGCCGAGCGCACCGGCCAGCGGTCCCCGATACGCTGCAGGTAGCCACGGAGCTCGCGCCGGTTGAGCGCAGAGGTCGACTCCACGGCGCCGATTCTTGCGGGTCACCGTGGCCCGCGCAAACAAGTTCTCAAGGCAGACGCGGATCGAGCCGTACGAGGTCGGCCACGATCCGGCTGAGCAGCGCGGCCCCGCGCGCGTTGTCGGGGCCGTCGATGAAGACGGCAAAGGCGATCTGGTCGCGCCCGGCGGAGCTGCAGTAGCCCGCCAGGTTGGTGACGAAGTCGAGGGTGCCGGTCTTGGCCACGCACTGGCCCTGCGCGACTGTCCCGGCGCCGATCCGGCGCACGGTTCCGTTGATTCCGGTGACCGGGAGCGAGGCGGCGAGGACCTTGCCGGTCGCGGTGTGCCACACGGCCCGCAGGAGCGTGACGACCTGCACCGGCGTGGAGCGATCCGCGCGCGCGAGCCCGGAGCCATCGATGACGGCCGGGTGCACTCCGTAGGCATCGAGCTCCTGTGCGATCACCCGGGCCCCGGAGGCAATGCTCCCGCCGGCGCCGAAGCGCGCCCCCAGCTGCTTGGTCAGGAGCTCGGCGTAGAGGTCGTCGGAGGGAACGTCCATCAGCCGCAGGAGGGTCGACAGCCGCGGCGAGCTGACGACGGCGAGCCTGCGCGCACCGTGCGGCGTGACTGCGGTCGGGGTCCTGAGCCCGAGCGCCAGCTGTACGTGCGCGGCCCGTAGCGACAGCGCCAGCTGCCGCGCGGCGAACGCCTCCGGCGGCATCGCGACGGCTGCGCCGTGGTTGTAGGTGAGGGCGCTGAGCTGGCCGCCGAGGTCCGGCGTGTCGGGGGCGTAGCTCGACCGCGGGCCTCCGCGCCGGTCGTCGAACAGCGAGGCATCGGCGATCACCGTGCCCGTGACACTGCGGATCCCGGCTCGTCGCGTGAGCTGATCGACGAGCGCGGAGAGGGTCGAGCCGTATCCCAGCTCCCAGGTGCGGTTGAACGACTCCGAGCCGAAGCTCGGGTCGCCGCCGCCGCGGAGATACAGGTTGCCGTGCCAGGCCCCCCCGGGTCCGAGCGAGCCGGCCCCGAGCACGGTGGTCCGCAGCCGGGCGTCGGGCCCGAGCTCATCCAGCAGCGCGACGGTGGTGTAGAGCTTCTCCACTGAGGCCGGAGCACGGCCGACGCCGGCACGCAGGGCGTACAGCGGGGTGCCGGTGGTGAGGTCGTAGACGTTGGCCCCCGACTCGGACCCGGCACGGCCCATCCAGTGGTGCATCGCCGCCTGGAGAGCGGCCAGCCCGACCGGGGGCGGCTTGATGCGGGTGGTGGCCGCTGTGGTCGGCGCGCTGGGGGCCGGAGGCGCCTGGGGCGCGGTCGTCGGGCCACCGCCACCACAGCCGGCCAGGGCCAGGAGGACAAGACCGAGCAGGGCAGGCCGGAGCACGGCAAGACGACGAGGGGGCAGCGATGAGCGACGGCGCCTGCGCATGGCGCTAGTGTCGCGGGTGGTGCGGCGGGTAGCCCGGCGGGCGGCGCGGCGCCGGCCGGGCCACTACCGGAAATCGTCCGCGGAGTGCGGCCCGACGACCCCCAGTGAGAGCTCGTCGGCCACATTGGCGGCGACCTCGACGACCTGCTCACGGGTCACAGCGTCGAGCAGTGCGATCGTCGTGTCGGGGTCCACGCCCTCGCCGTAGAGGATCTTCTGCTGCGCCGCGTAGCGAGCCACCGCGCCGGAGTTCTCGAACGCGATCGTCCGGGCGCCGGCGGCATAGGCACGAGCACGCTCGACCTCCGATTCGGTCGGCCCGTCGGTGCGCAGCTCGGTGACGATCTCCCGCATCCGCGCGTACGCCTCGAGGCACTTGGTGGAGTCGAGACCGGCGGAGAGCTGCAGGACGGGGACATCGGCGTAGGCGTGGGCGGTCGAGTGGACCGAGTAGGCGAGCCCGCGCTGCTCCCGGATCTCATCGAACAGGCGCGAGCCCATCGTCCCGCCCAGCAACGTCGAGTAGATGGTCAGCGCGGCGCGCTGGGCCGGGTCCGTGATCTCGACCGCGGGGCGATAGGACATGCGCAGATGCGACTGATTGGAGTCGCGCTCCTCGACGAGCACGCGCGGCTCGAGCGGCGGGGCCGGCTCATAGGGCTCCGGCAGCGGCTCCACCGGGAAGCGCTCGAAGAGATCGGATTGGGCACCGTTGTCCGGCAGCCCGCTGAGGTTGCCGACGACGAACGCGCCGCCACGCTCGGGAGCCCATTGCCGGGCGCGGAAGGCGAGGATGCCCTCGCGCGTGAACGTGTCGCGGATGTGCTCGGCCGGGCCGAGCACGGGACGGCCGAGGGGGTGCTCGCCGAATGCCGCCCGGTCGATCAGGTGCTCAGCGACCATCGATGGCTGATCGTTGGCGCGGGCGATCTCCTGGACGACGACGCCGCGCTCGCGGTCGAGCTCGTCGGGATCGATGCGCGAGCGGCCGACGAAGTCGGTCAGCAGATCGGCGGCCTCGAGCGCACGCTCGGCGCGCGCCGTGATGTGGAAGGCGACGAGGTCGTGGCTGGTGTAGGCATTGAGCACGGCGCCGATGCGCTCGGCGGCCTCGTTGACGTCGCGGTAGGTGGGGAACTTCTCGCCTCCCTTGAACACGAGGTGCTCGAGGAAGTGCGCCATCCCGTTCTCCGGCTCGCGCTCCGTGCGGGCCCCGGCATCGAAGGCCACCAGGATGGTCACGGCGCGGGTGCCGTCGACGGCGATCCGGTACAGCGGGAGGCCGTTGCGCAGCTGGGAGGTAGTGATCGAGGGCATTTGGGTAAAGGTAGCGGGCGGGACTCGGAATCCCTGAAAACAAAGGCGGCGGAGCCGCCCCCTTAACTCCTCCTTTATGGATATGCCTGCAAATCCCGTTGCAAGAGTCGTCCCGGGTGGCTGTCTCGAGGAATGACCCGCTAGGCTCGTCGCACTTCAAATGGCTATCTCAGATTCCAAAGATCGCAGTCGGCGGTCGGCCGCAGTCGCGCCGGTCACGCGCTCAAGCAAGCCTGCCGGTGCCGCCTCCGGAGGCCAGCCCGTCGTCGAGTTCCGTGGCGTCTCCAAGCACTACGACGGCGGTGACGTCGGCCTCGACCAGGCCACGTTCTCCGTCGTCCGGGGCGAGTTCGTGTTCCTGGTCGGCTCGACCGGATCCGGGAAATCGACGGTGATGCGGTTGCTGATCAAGGAGCTCGACGCGACCGAGGGGACGATTCGCGTTGCCGGCCACGATCTTGAGGAGATCGCCCGCAAGCGCGTTCCGTACTACCGGCGCAACATCGGCGTCGTGTTCCAGGACTTCAAGCTGCTCCCCAACCGCACCGTGTACGACAACGTCGCCTACGCGCTGCAGGTGACGGGCAGCTCGCGCAAGGAGATCCGGAACAAGGTTCCCGACATCCTGCGCATGACCGGTCTCTCGACCAAGCTCCACAACTACCCGGACCAGCTCTCGGGCGGTGAGCAGCAGCGCGTCTCGATCGCGCGCGCGTTCGTCAACCACCCACCGCTGCTGCTGGCCGATGAGCCGACCGGCAACCTCGATCCCGAGACGAGCATCGACATCATGCGGCTGCTCTACCGGATCAACCGAGCCGGGACCACGGTGCTCGTCGCGACGCACGACCAGGCGATGGTCGACAAGATGCGCCGCCGCGTGATCGAGCTCTCGCGCGGGCGCATCGTTCGCGACGAGGCGACCGGGCTGTATGCACGCGATGAGACCACGCGAGAGTTCGCCCATCGCATGCGCGGCGATGGCACGCGCCCGCCGGGGGTGTAGCCATGAAGCTCGGATTCTTCCTGCGCGAGGCCACCCGCGCGATGCGCCGCAACGCCGCGCCGACCTTCGCGGCGCTGGCCACGGTGACGGTCACGATGATCATGCTGGGGGTCTTCATCCCGATCGTGCAGGCGACCAAGGGCGCGGCCAATACCGTCCGTGGCCGGGTGCTCGTCGACGTCTACATGAAGTCGAGCGCGACCTCGTCCGACGAAACCCGCGTCCGCAAGGAGCTGCTCTCGGTGCCGCACGTCAAGTCGGTCGAGTTCGTCTCCAAGGCAGCGGCCTACGCCCAGCAGTCCAAACAGGATCCCGCGGCCTACGCATTGCTGGCGTCGAATCCGCTGCCCGACACCTTCCATGTCGTGCCCGACAACCCGAGCAACGTGCTGGCGATCCGCAGCTCGCTGACCCCGCCGGCCACCGGCGGTGGTGCCGGGACCATCGACCAGGCGATCCAGACCGTGTCCAACCACAAGGACGACACGAAGAAGATCCTCGAGGTCACGAACCTGGTCACGATCACCGCCGCGGTGCTGACCGTGCTGCTGACGCTGGCCTCGGTGCTGCTGATCGCCAACACGATCCGGCTGTCGCTGTTCGCGCGCCGGCGGGAGGTCGAGGTGATGAAGCTCGTCGGCGCCACCGACTGGTTCATCCGCTGGCCGTTCGTGATCGAAGGCATCGTCGTCGGCGCGGCAGGGGCGATTGCCGCGATCGTCGTGCTCGGCGTCACCAAGGTCGCGCTGCTCGACCCGCTGGCCAATGACTGGACGCTGATCGCCGCCCCGCGCACGATCCCGTTCGCCGCCCTGCTGGCCGTGCTGCTCGCGGCCGGGGTGATCGTCTCCTCGCTCGGGTCGGGCCTGTCGCTGCGCCGATTCCTGCGGGTGTAGTGTCCTGATTCGGTAATTCGGTGACAATCGGGGCACTAGTAGATCGAAGGCACTCGTGGCCCCTGCGGGCCCCGGCCGGCGCTCGGGTGGTCCTCGCGGCCGTCTTCTGCGCCATATAGCCGGCGTTTATCGGCGCCCGGCTACCCTCCGGTGACCATGAGGAGTCGCACATCGACGAGATCCGGGCTGGTCTGGACGATCGTCGGCGGGTTGGTGCTGCTGGTGGCCGGGATCTGGATCGGCGGCCACGCCACCTGGCTGCCCGGGCCGCTGCGCAGCGCGGTCGCCGCCGACAGCGACAGCCGGCTCGTGCACGAGGCGCTCGACATGCTCCAGCGCGACTACTACCGGCCGCTGAACCGCAATCAGCTGGTCAACCAGGGGCTGGCGGCCGCGGTGGCGGGCCTGAATGACCCGTACTCCCACTACTTCGACCCGGCGAACTACCGGACGTTCCTCAACCAGGACAATCCGCACGTCAACGGCGTGGGCATCGACGTGCTGCCTGACCCGAAGGGCCTGCGGTTAATCGACGTCTACCCCGGATCGCCGGCCGCGCGCGCGGGGTTGGCGCGCGGTGACCTGATCGTCGGCGTGGGCAGCACATCGCTGGTTGGACGCTCGGCTCTGTTCGCCTCGAATCTGATCAAGGGACCGCCGGGCACGCACGTCACGCTGGCGCTGGTCCGCGGCACCCAGCATCGCCTGGTCACCGTCACCCGAGCGGCGCTGGTCATCCCGGTGTCCAGCGGATCGGTGGTCAGCTCGCACGGCAAGAAGATCGGCATCGTCACCCTGACCAGCTTCACCGATGGGTCCGGGGCCGAGGTCAAAACCCAGGTCGACAAGGTGCTCCACGCCGGCGCGCAGGCGATCATCCTCGACCTGCGCGAGAACGGCGGCGGACTGCTGAACGAGGCCGTCAACACGGCCAGCATCTTCGTGCCCGACGGGACCATCGTCTCGACCGCGGGGCGCTCCCAGCCACGTCAGGTGTACACCGCCACCGGCGGGGCGATCCCCACCTCGATCCCGATGGTGGTGCTGGTCGACCGGGGCACCGCATCGGCGGCCGAGATCGTCACCGGCGCGCTGCAGGATCGCCATCGCGCCAAGGTGGTCGGGACGCACACGTACGGCAAGGGCGTCTTCCAGGAGATCCAGCAGCTGTCCAACGGCGGCGCACTCGACATCACGGTGGGCGAGTACTTCACGCCCAGCGGACACAACCTCGGCGGGGGCGGAGTCAAGGAGGGCGCCGGGCTCCGTCCCGACATCTACGCGATCGACAATCCACATACGCACGCCGACGAGGCACTGGCCGTAGCGCTGGCGACCGTGGCCGCCGAAGTCAAGTGAGCGTTCCGGGGGGCGCGCCGCGGGTCTCGCGCGTCGCGGTGATCGAAAGGCGCGGCAAGTTCCTGGTCGCAGAGCCCTTCTTCGAACGGGGACCGCGGCTGGTGGTCGGGCGCGGCGGCCGCGCCGGAGTCGGGGACCTGGTGGTAGTCGGACCCGGCGCCGGCCGGGTCGCGCGCCGTGACGGCCGCGGCTCCTCGCGGGTGGAGATCAAGCGTCGGATCGGGCGCCCCGACGTCGCCGCGGACGTGATCGAGGCGCTGATGATCGACCGGGGGCTGCGCCGCTCCTTCGATCCGGCGGTGGAGCACGAGGCGCGTGACGTGGCCTCGGCTGCAGATGCCGGGTCCGAGAGCGCGCGGCGGGACCTGCGCGACCTGCCGACGTTCACAATCGACCCCGCCGGCGCCCGCGATTTCGACGACGCGATCTCGGCCGAGGAGATCGCGTCCGGATCGTGGCGGGTATGGGTGCACATCGCCGATGTGTCGGCCTACGTGCGGCCGCGGTCGTTGGTGGATCGCGAGGCGTACCGCCGCGGCACCAGCGTGTACGTGCCCGGGAAGGTGGAGCCGATGCTGCCCAAGGCGCTGTCGAACAGCGCCTGCTCGCTGGTGCCGGGCGAGGACCGGCTCGCGGTCACGGTGGAGATGAGGATCACGGGCGACGCGGTCGAGCTGGCCGCGTTCTACCGCTCGCTGATCCGCTCCGATGAGCGGCTCGACTACCAGCGGGTGGACCGCGCCTTCGCGGGATCGGAGCACGCGCTCGACCCGTGGGCGCCGCCGCTGGCGGCGGCACGCGCCGCCGCCGCCGCGCTGGGCTCGAAGCGGGCGGCCCGGGGCGGGCTGGTGCTCGAGTCGCTCGAGCCCGAGTTCGTGTTCGACCGCGCCGGCAACGTGGTCGCGGCCGGAAGGGGCCAGCAGACCGAGTCGCATCGGCTGATCGAGCATCTGATGATCGCCGCCAACGAGCAGGTGGCACGGGTGCTGGAGGAGCGGGGGGTGCCCGCGCTGTACCGGGTCCACGAGCGCCCGGACGGGGCGGCGGTCGAGAGATTGATCGACCAGCTGGCATCGCTGGAGGTGCCGACGCCGCCGGTTCCGAAGACGATCACCCCGCAGCAGGCGGCGGAGATCGTGGGCGAGGCCTCTCAGCTGGTCGAGCGCCACATCGAGGCGAGCGGGCGAGGGCGCAGGGCGTTGACCAGCCTCGTCCTGCGCTCGCTCAAGCAGGCCTACTACGACTCGCACAACATCGGGCATGCCGGCCTGCAGTCGCCCCGCTACTGCCATTTCACCTCGCCGATCCGGCGCTACCCGGACCTGATCTGCCACCGGGCGCTGCTCTCCGCGGTGTCGGGGTCTGAGCCGGCGCCTGACTCGTCCTGGGTGACAGCGGCGGGTCCCTGGGCGTCGGGCCGTGAGCGCGAGGCGATGATGATCGAGCGCGACGCCGACGACGTGGCGCTCTGCTTCTTGCTCGAGCGGACCCTGGCCGAGGCCGGATTCGGAGGCGAGGCGGTGTTCGAGGGCGAGGTGACCGGGCTGATCAGCGCCGGCGCGTTCGTATCGTTCGGCGAGCAGGGCTTTGAGGGGCTGCTGCCCGTCCGGCGACTGCGTGGCGACTGGTGGGAGCTCAACGAGCAGGGCACGATCCTGGTGGGGTCGCGCACCGGCCGGGGGATCCGCCTCGGCGACCCGGTTCGGGTGCAGGTCGGGCGCGTGGACGCACCGCGGGGTAGGGTGGACCTGCTGCCGGTGGAGCTGTGATCGAATCGATGAGGACGTGGCATGAGCTTGAGGGCTGATGGCGAAAGGGCGTAAACGCAAGGCCGCGGCCGGCGACGTCGCCACCAACCGGCAGGCGGGCTACCGGTACGAGCTGCTCGAGCGGTTCGAGGCCGGGATCGTGCTGACCGGGACCGAGGTCAAGTCGGTGCGCGAGGGCAACGTGCAGCTCAAGGACGCCTACGCGATGATCCGCGACGGCGAGGTCTGGCTGATCGGCGTCTACATCGCGCCATACGGGCCTGCGAACCGCGACAACCACGAACCCGAGCGCGACCGCAAGCTGCTCCTGCACCACAGCGAGATCGAGCGCCTGGTGGGCCGGACGCGCGAGCGCGGGCTCACGCTGGTGCCGACGCGGGTGTACTTCTCGGGGCCGCGCTCGCGGGCGAAGGTCGAGATCGCGCTGGCCAAGGGCAAGGACCTGTACGACAAGCGCCAGGCGATCCAGAAGCGCGACATGGCTCGAGACGTCCAGCGCGAGCTGAGAGAGGCCGGGCGGTAGGCAGGTTGGGGCGTTCGGAGCGCGCCGGCGGTCAGCCCGAGAAGGTGCGGACCAGGTGGGTGGCGTTCATTCCCACCACCAGCAGCGCGATCAGCGACAGGTACACGGCCGCGACCAGGGCGCGATCGAGCGGCTTGACCCGGTAGTAGGCCTGGGATTCCTCGCCGCCCTCGCGGCGGGCCTTCCAGCGCCGCCAAGTCTCGAGGCCGCCGAAGATGATGATCAGCAGGATGATCGGGTTGGGGAACACGAACGCCAGCACGACCATGCCGGCGAAGCCGACGAACCACATCGCCGGCGCCATCGCCGCCATCGCGCGGCCGCCGTCCAGCGGGACGACCGGCAGCAGGTTGAACAGGTTGAGGAAGAATCCGGTGAAGGCGAGCGCGCGCCAGAAGTCGTTGCCCGTCGCGTGCCAGATGAGCACGCAGGCCGCGGCCCCGAGGCTGCCGAGGATCGGTCCGGCGAGTCCGACCCGGGCCTCGGCAACGGCGTTGTCGCCGAGCGAGCGGGCGCTGATGACCGCGCCGAGGAAGGGGATGAACATCGGCGCGCTGGCCTTGATCCCCTCGCGGCGCAGCGCGATCACGTGCCCCATCTCGTGCACGAACAGGAGCGCCACGAATCCGGCGCCGAACTGCCAGCCCCACAGAGCGCCGTAGGCGGCCACGGAGACCAGCATCGTCCCGGCGGCGGTGAACAGCTTCAGCTTTGGGAGCAGCAGCAGGATCATCTTGATCTTGGCCAAGAAGGCGACGATGGCGGCGATCGCGGGTCCCACCACGCGCTTGAGCGGCCCCTGCCGGGGGGGATCGGCGGGCGGCCCAAAGCCAGGCGGCTCGGGCTCGTGATTCAGCGGGCCGGCCGGCGCCAGCGAGCGCGAGGGGGCCGGCGGGGCGGCGGTGGGGGGAAGCCAGGGATTGGTCGGATCCATCTCGATCTGATTGTCGCAGGCGCAGATCGTGGTCCGGACAGGTCTTACGAGCTCCTTCGATTCGGGCCGCCGGGCTACAATCGGATTCACAACTGAAATACCCCCAGGGGACGACAGGCTTCGACGTGGTCGGCTCGTGGGGGTGGTTGCGAGTCGAGGTCCCGGGCGGCCTCGTAAAACACCCGGGAAAACAATAAGTGCGGACTCACACGAGTACGCCCTCGCCGCTTAGCAACCGCTAAGCCGTGAGGTCTTGGCCCCCGCCCGCCTGCGGCGGGGATCGCCGGGATTAGATAGTAGGCTCGCTCGGGGAGGATTTGCTCCCTCCAAACCGAGGACTGCAACGGGAGCTGGCTCTCGACAACCCGGCCGGCGTGGCTAGTCGAGAGTGAGATCAGAGCGCCGGCTACGCTCGTAGACGCCACCTTTCACGCGACCGCGGACGCGGGTTCGATTCCCGCCGTCTCCACTGATTGCAGCGGGTGCGAAGTCCTCAGGATTTCGCCCCGCTGCAGGCGATTTGCAGGGCGAAGCTTCGCGGCGTTCGCACGAAGAAACGTTGCAGTTTGCGGGTGGCCGGGGAGCGGGTCGGCCGCAAGTCCGCCGCAGATATGACCGGAGTCGGCCACAGCGGCTTGCACTACCTCGGGAGCGCCAAGGCGGGCTCCTGCCCAAGCGTCGGTGGCCGACGGCGCGATGAAGACCGCCGCTGGCGCCGGCTCTCGCTATCGACCTCGCTGCGCTCGGTGAGGATCACGCGACGCGGCCGGCAGCCATGGCGTCCGACCTCGGCAGACTCAGCCGAGCCGCTACGCAACGATCAGCCACGGAGACGACGGAGGGAGCTGGCTGTCCGCGCATGGGAGGGCGGTAAGCAGTCCGTCCGCAGCAACGAACGATCCCGGAGGAAAGCACTCGACGCCAGAGCCGTCTGAATCGCCGAACCTCCTGCGGACGCCGGGCTCTACCCGCTTTGCGCGCATTCACTCAGGTTTGGGGGCTGGCGGGAGCGTCCTTCGGGTTCAGCGCGGTAATTCAGATAGAGACGAATGGAGCCGCCCGTCCCCGTCGCAGACCCGGCACCGTCACGAGTCCCGCGGCTGCCAAGATCCGTGGCGAGAACCCGAGCTAGGCGGACGGCACAGAGGAAGACACTCTCAAACGCCGAGCGCCACGCGTCGTCGCTGGTGGTCATGACGGTGCCCGGCGGTGTGCCGCCCACGCTGACCAACACGCCATCCAGGCGGCGAAACCGCTCTCGAGCAGCGCTGATCAGCCGCCCGGCAGCGTCACGATCGCTGTTATCGGCGACGACCCAGCTGGCGCTGTCGGGAGTGGCGACTCTCGGCGCCAAGCGGGAAGCAGCAGCGGCGGCCGTCGACTCGTGCGGGCTGCTGAGGACCACGCGGGCGCCCTCGGCGATGAGCGCCTCGGCGGCAGCGAAACCAAGGCCACGGCTTCCCCAGTCACCACATAGACCCTGTCGCGCAACCCGAGATCCATGAGGCCATTCCTTTTCTCGCCAGGGAGCTGGAGGAGGGCCGTATAGCCGGGGACAGGCCCACCGGCCCGGTGCTGCGGGATGACACCTCGAAGCCTACGCCGCGGCTCGCCCATCCCTCCGGTCAGCGACAACCTCTCAACCCGCGGCACCGACGAAGTGCAGGAGTGGCCTGAGACTCACCCGCGGTGGAGCTTTCAGTTCACTCCCAAGCACGCGTCGTGGCTCGACCAGATCGAGATCTTCTTCTCGATCCTCTACCGACGGCGGCTCAAGCACGGGATCGTCGCCTCAGAGGACGACCTCGCGCAGCAGATGCTGGCGTACATCGAGACCTACAACCAGACGGCCACACCGTTCAAGTGGACCTAGACCCTCGAAGCATGAGAGCGCGGACTAACAGGATGAGCCACCAGGGTGAGGTTCAGCTGTCAATCTGTCCCGTCTCCGACGCCTCTCGACGCGCCGCTAGCAGGTTTGTCGCCGGTGGGGAGGAAAGCGCCGTCCGGATTGGAATCATCGTATGTGGACGGCAATCGTCCGAGCCCGCGCGGTTGCTTGCCCCCGCGGCCGCGCACTGGTCCCCCGCGGAACGAGTCCGCGGGGGGCCCCCCTTGGTGCTGGCGGCACCGAAGCATCCCGCCCCGGAACGGTGCCGCCGGTCTCAGAAAACGATCTTGTGGGCAGGAAGTTGCGCTCCTGTCAAAACGCGTCGCAGGGCAGACAGAGGGTCAAGCGCGTTCTACGCAACGAACAGATGATCGTCGCTTGAGAGCCACGAACGCCAAGAAGACGACGCGGACCTCCTGGCGCCAAGCCGTACAACGGCTAACCCCGCCGGCCGACCGCCAGGGCCGCTCAGCCTCCAAGCACTCCGCTCATCGGCGACCCGGAATCGGCTTTGAAGAGTGCGAGGCCGGACAATATGTTGGGCGGGTCACGCGGCCGGCACGTGGGTTACGGTTCGCTGGGTGCCTCGATCTTTGGACGTGTTGGGGTGCGCCGTATCGGCTCGGGGTATTGCTGGGCCGGGGCGGGATGGGCGAGGTGTTCCAAGCGACCGACTCGCGGTTGGGGCGAAGCGCGGCCCGCGACCAGCTCAAGACCGCCGAGGCCGCGCTCGCCGGCGCCGAGCAAACACTCGGCCAAGCCACCCACGCCAAACAGAACGACATAGGCCAGCTCGCAGAGCAGATCACCACCGCCGAACGCGACCT
>JADGPN010000355.1 GCA_017882465.1 Solirubrobacteraceae bacterium | reverse complement strand
CCTAGTAGTGCTTTGTTAGGTACCCGGAACCGGGGTCGAAATCCATTGAGCCTCGATCCAGAGCATCGTGAGTTTGAGGCAAAGAAGGAATTCGGCGCCGAATGTCGTGACAGGCGAAATCAGCGACGTAACAAAGCACTACTAGGAGGGTGAGGCCGTGAGCGGTGAGAATGGTTCAGGCGGCGACGTGGGTTTGGTGCTGGGTGGCGGCGGGGCGCGTGGCGCCTACGCATCGGGGGCGCTGTCGGTGCTGTTGCCAGAGCTCAAGGATCAGGTGAGGGTGATCGTCGGGACCAGCGCGGGCGCGCTGATCGCGGCGTATCTGGTGGCCAACTGGCATCGCTCTACGGAGGAGGCGATCGAGGACGGGCTGCGCTTCTGGCGTGAGCTGCGCTTCGCCGACGTGTTCGCGCCGCTGATGGCGCCCGGCGGCGCGGCCCGGTTCATGCGCTATGTCGGCGAGCTTCTGCCCGTCAGCAGCCTGCACGCCCCGTCGATCCTGCACCCCGAACCATTACCGCAGACGCTTTCAAAGCTGGTGGACTTCGACCAGCTGGCCAAGAACATCGACGAGCAGCGCCTGGCGCTCGGGGTCGTCGCTACCCCCGCGTATGGCAACCGGTCAGTCGTCTTTCACCATGGCGGGACTCCGCGACACCACGAGGACCGGCTGCGCGGGATCGAGTACGTCGCGACCCCCAGGCTCAGCGTCGAGCACATGCTCGCGTCCTCTGCGATCCCGGCGTTGTTTCCGGCCGTGCGCGTGACCGAGCCCGAGGATGCGGCCGGCTGGTATTTCGACGGTGGCCCGCGGCTGAACACGCCGATCAAGCCGGCGCTATGGCTGGGCGCCAAGCGGGTGATCGTGATCGCGCTCAATTCCGTCGCCTCCAGCCGCACGCCGGCGCCCGACTGCCAGCCCGACTTCTACGTCGGGGCTGCGCACCTGCTGCACGCCGCGCTGGGGGACCCGCTGGCCCAGGACATCCGCACACTGGCCAACACAAACGCACTGATCGCAGCCGGGCTCCCCGCCACCAATGGGCATTCTCGCCGCCGCCACGAGCAGCCCGGCGGGCTGGCCGAGCCGATCGCACCGGTTCCCTACATCTTCATCGCACCGGAGGACCCCTCGGCGATCGGCGAGATCGCCCGCCGCGTGTACCGCAAGCACTACAGCCGTCCCTGGAAGCCCCGCGCGCGCGACCTCTGGCTGCTGGGAAAGATCCTCGACGCCAGCGCCGACGCGATGCACAGCGAGCTGCTCAGCTACGTGTTCTTCGCCGGCGAATTCGCCGAAGAGCTGATCGCGCTCGGCCAAACCGACGCGCAACGCTGGCTCGACGAGCATCCCGCAGACCTCTGGCAGCTCAACCCACTACCCGAATGGAACCCCGCCCCCAACGGCGACACCAACCCCCCCAGCGCCCCGCAACCAGTGCGAGCAGCCGCGCTCACGGCCGTCAGCAAGCCCGCCACCGTCGCCCGCTCGCAGCGCAACGGGGCCGGATAAGTAACCAAGCGGCCACCCACACCTGTCGGCGATCTGCTGCGGTGTCCTCGCCGTCGCTAGCTCCTCCAGCGCCCGCTTGAGCTGCCGCCGCTCCGTAAGCGATCCCGACGCGGTGTCGCTGAACCACCGGGCGCAGCCGGCCGCTTTGAGCGCGTCAAGTTGCAGCGCGAGATCTTGGTCGCCGGTCGAGATGCAGGCGTAGCCGATCAGCACGCCCTTATCGTCTCAAAACCCACGAACTGAACCAAGGGTGAGACGCTGATTGCGGACACGGGTTTCGGACACGCAACATCCCTGCAAAGGGTCTCAGCCGGACCGGCGTCTCATAGACGAGCCAGGGTTTGCGGGACGGCGTCTGTCCGGCTGGGCTGAGAGACTCCGGCTGCTGCAACGCTCGGCGACGTGCTCACCGCTGGTCATCCAGCGTCTTGGCGTCGCTCCCGGTTTAAGCCCAGTACTCGGGTCCGTGTCAGAAGCCGCAAAGTAGCGTCTTCTAACCAATGGTGACGACCGGCGGACTGCGCTACTGAGCCTAAGTATGCGAAATCGTCGTCACGCGCATATCGCGCGGCGCTCCGTGAGCCCGGAGCCGCTTGTGTCTCCCTGTTTGCATGCCAAGGAGGTCGAGACGCGCGAGCGCACGGTCGGACACCAGGACATGACCCGCCTTCGCGGCTTCGCAGATGCGAGCGGCGACGTTGACGTCGACGCCAAGGTAGTCTCCGCCTAGCCTCCGCGGTCGTCCCCAGTGGATGCCGGCGCGCATGCGCGGCTGGTACCCGTCGAGTTCGACATGCTGCAGGGCGTCCTGGGCTTCGAGCGTGGCGTCCACCGCTGCCTGTGCAGTGGGGAACGTTGCCATCAGGCCGTCTCCGAGCCGCTTCACGGGCCGGCCCTTGTGGGCGATGACGGCGGCTTCGATGACGGCGTCGACCTCGCGCAGCAACTCGAGCGCGGCAGCATCGCCGGCCTTAAGCTCCCATGAGGAGAACTTGACGAGGTCGGTGAACAGAATCGCCAGCTCGACATCGCTGCGCCCACGGCCGGTGGCTTCCGAGAGCGACTGCCACACCTGCAACCCCGCCAGGCCGAGCTCATGCGCGACGCTCTCGCGCTCCGGCCGCAAAACGGAGACGCTGCGGGCGAGGACCTGCACCGGGGTCGCTCCCGCAGTTGAGAGCGGGTCGCCGAATTTCTCGTCTCCCGGGAGGCGTCGCCTGAGCCCGCGGGCGGCCGCGAGCAGCGCCGGCTGGGTGTCGATAGAGACAGCGG
This sequence comes from Solirubrobacteraceae bacterium, assembly GCA_017882465.1. Classification (GTDB taxonomy): domain Bacteria; phylum Actinomycetota; class Thermoleophilia; order Solirubrobacterales; family Solirubrobacteraceae; genus Palsa-465. Next base: position 1,897 of record JADGPN010000355.1, on the reverse strand, counting down.
CGCCCCATAGCCGTGGGACCCGATCGGTGCCGTCCTCGGAAGACTTTCGGAGCTCGTCGTAGTCAGACCCCATCAACAAGCCGAGGATAGAGGTCCCGTTCGGGGTGCCTGCGAGATCCCGAATTGGTCCGAAGTTCAAGGATGTGGAACGCTTCCTCGACCCGACCACATACGCCCGGAGAAGAGCCTCTCCTTTCCGCGCGGAGCAGGTGCACGTCCTCGACCGACAAACAGGCACTCCGCGAATCGAAAGCAGGGAAGCCGGGCGACCGGCCGATCTGCTGTTCTGCATCCCGATGGGGATCCGGAAGCGACGCGAGCCGCGGGCGAGAATGATGGCCCCGTTCCGATGGGGCACTATCGAGCGCCTCGATTCGGCTCGTCAAGAGTTCTCCATCGGGGCAAAGCAGAAGCAAGGCGAGCGCCGGCCAAGACGGCTGGTGCTTCTCTCAGACTCGGCAGCGTCATCGACGGTGCCGGAACCGTCAGGAAAGAGCCCAGCGAGCGCCGGCCGAGACAGCACCGGGAGCCGCCGGGGGGACTCGGACGGCCCGGGGCTATGCTCGTCCTTCGAGGGCGTCGACCGAAAGGGGATCCCTTGCCCCACGTTCATCCGTCCAGGCCGCCCGGCGCCACCGCGTCGCGTGGCGGCAGATCGCCGGAGTGCGGGGCGAGCACCCAGGTTCCGGAGGAGGAGGGCGTCGAGCTGCGCCGCACGGCCGAGGGCAAGGGCGATGGGGTGATGGCCACTCGCCCGTTCGCGGTCGGTGAGACCGTGATGGTCGGCTTCTTGGTCGGGGGGTTGACGGGCAACGACTCGCACGCGACGCAGGTGGGTCCCGGTCGCTGGGCGCTCCACGGCGGCTTGGGACCGATGGTCAACCATTCCTGCGACCCCAATTGCGGTGTTCGTCTCAACGACGTGCAGGCGTTCGACTTCGTCGCCCGCCAGCCGATCGGTGCCGGGCAGGAGCTGACGTTCGACTACGCGATGCGGAACTTCACGATCGACCATTTCCCGGCCGTGTGTCTGTGCGGTGCCGCGCGGTGCCGCGGCTCGGTCACCGGCTGGAAGGATCTGCCCGCGGCGCGCAAGACCGACTACGGCGAGCTCGTTGCGCCGTACCTGCACACGATGGACGACGAGATCCGGCGACGGACTGCGCCGATTGGCGGCGTCGATCGCCAGGTTCACCGACGTTGACGGCGGCGGGGTGCCGCGGCCGGGTGCGCCGGGGGAGTTCGAGGTCGTCGGTTAGCAGCCGCTGGGCGGGATATGGCTGCTCGACGGGCTGTGGGGCGCCTTGGGTCGACCTCGCGCTCGCAGGGTGCTCGGGCCCAGGCGGTTCGCGAACGGATGTCGAGCGGGTGCTATTCGCGCTGGTCGCCAACCACGCGTTGGATTCGTGCTCGAGCTCGCGGCGGCAGTGTGGGCAACGTCGCCACGTCGGTGGCCAGGATCGGACAGCGCGTGAGTCGACTGCGGCGGGAGCAGCGGTGGGCGGCGGCCAAACCGCCAGTCGCCAAACGTCCGGTGGCAGCAGCCACGATTGGGAATCGCGTTTTCCGGAGTCGTCGTCGACGCAGGCCAGCTTGTTAGACGCGGCCGGATCGCGGTGCTGAAGGCCGGCCAGCTGCGCGTTAGTTAGATGCGGTGGACCGGACGGAAAGCCGCTCCTAAGCAGAATTTTAGAAGCGGTGCTGCTGACAGGACACCGGACGCCCTCTCTCAGACATCGCGGCCACGCAGCCCTCTCAGAGGCCTTCGTCGTCCTCGGTCGTCACGACGACGCGCTCCGCCCGGAAGCTGGCGTCCTGCAGTCGGTGACGTAGACGGGCAGCGCGGGCAGCGCGGGCAGCATCGCGACGCTCTTCGGCCTCGAGGGCGTCGGCCTCA
>JADGPN010000010.1 GCA_017882465.1 Solirubrobacteraceae bacterium | reverse complement strand
CGGGACCGGTCCTCGCTGCGCGAGCCGCGCGGCGAGCCGAGGGTGACGAGGGCTCGCGAGCGGACGGGCAGCTCATCGCCGCTCGAGCTCGACGTGCCCGAATTCATCCCCCGGCGCTGACCCGGCTTCACTGGCCCGTCGAGCCGCTCGCTACCGTGTGGGCCCGATGCCGCGTGCCCCCGAGCTAGGAGTCATCGCCGCTGGTCACGCGGTGACGGCTGAGACCGGGGCACGGGTATTGCGCGAGGGCGGTAATGCCGTGGATGCGGCGATCGGGGCGATGCTCGCGTCGTTCGTGTGCGAGCCGCTGCTGACCGGCCTCGGCGCCGGCGGGTACATGCTGGTGGTCGCGCCCGAGCAGGCGCCGACGCTGCTGGACTTCTTCGTCGAGGCGCCGGGGCGGGGAGCCGGTCACGAGGGTCGCGCCGAGCTGGTGCCGATCAGCGTGTCGTTCGGCGACGCGATCCAGGTGTTCAACATCGGAGCTGCCTCAGTGGGGGCCTATGGCGTCCCGGCCGGCCTGTGCGAGGCGGCCGAGCGCTTCGGTCGCATGCCGCTGTCCGAGCTGGCCCAGCCCGCCGCGGCGCTGGCCCGTGACGGGGTGGCGCTCAGCGCACAGCAGGCCTACGTGGTCGAGATCCTGTCCGACATCGTGACTGCAACTCCCGAATGCGCGGCCCTGTTCGCGCCCGCCGGGCACGTTCTCCGGGAGGGCGAGGTGTGGCGCCAGCCCGAGCTGGGCGATGCGCTGGAGCGGCTCGGAGCGGAGGGAGCGGCGCCGTTCTACACCGGCGACATCGCCGAGAAGATCGTCGACTGGACGTCCCGGCGCGGAGGAATGCTCACCCGGGAGGACCTCGGGGCCTACGCGGTGATCGACCGCGAGCCGGTGCGGGTCCCCTACCGCGGCCGCGAGGTGGTGACCAATCCGCCGCCGTCGGCCGGGGGAATCCTGATCGCCCACGCGCTGTCGCTGCTCGAGACCGACGGGGCTGCGCCGACGGTCGAGCGCATCGTCGAGGTGATGGAGCAGGCGCAGGCGGAGCGCACGCCTGACTTCCTCGCCGGCCTGAGCGAGCCGGGATTCGGCGAGCGCTTCCTCGCCGGTGGCCCGCTCGGCTCGACCACGCACATCTCGGTCATCGACCGCGACGGATGGGCATGCTCGGTCACGTGCTCGAACGGCTCGTGCTCAGGCGAGGTGGTGCCGGGGACCGGCGTCCACCTCAACAACATGCTCGGCGAGCAGGACCTCAACCCGCTCGGGTTCCACCGCTTCCCGCCCGGCCGCAGGCTGCCCAGCATGATGGCGCCCACGGTCGTGCTGTATGACGGGGCGGCGGAGTTGGTGGTCGGCAGCGCCGGTTCGAACCGGATCCGCTCGGCGATCCTGCAGACGATCGTGCACGTGATCGACGACGGGCTCCGGGCCGGCCCCGCGATCGAGGCGCCGCGGGTCCACTTCGAGGATGGAGTCATCTACGCCGAGCCAGGGGTCGACACCTCGACGCTCGAGGTGGCGGGACGCGCGATCGGGCGGTTCCGAGACCGCAACCTGTTCTTCGGCGGGGCTCAGGCGGTCGAGCGCGACCGCTCGGGCGCGTTCTCGGGCGGCGGCGATCCTCGCCGCGGCGGTGCGTCGTTCGTGGTCAGCGCCGAGGTCTCTCGGCGCCACTGACACGGTCCCGGCCGAGCGCCGGCGCCGCGTCGCCCGATCACTTGGCTGCGGTGCCTGCCGTGCTCCGCGTCGGCCCGCTCTGGAACCAGGCGAAGACGAAGCAGGCGATGCCGAGTAGGAAGGCGGCGATTCCGTGCTTGACGTGATGGGTGCTGGACCCGGCCTGGTGGCCGGGGAAGAAGCTGGGCAGACCATTCGCGGTCGACACCCAGTAGATGATCGCGATCACGATCAGGACGATGCCGAGGATCACGGCGGGGATGATGAGCTGCCGGTTCTTGGTCATGGAGCGTCTCCGCGTCTGGGCCGATCAGGTGAGGATGAAGCCGATTGTCAGGGCTGCCCCGACCAGTGTGCAGTACACAGCGAACGGAGTCAGTCGCTGGGTCTCGAAATAGCGCATCAGGAAACGGATCGAAAGGTACGCGCTGATCGCCGCGCAGATGGCCGCGACCAAGGCCTGGCTGCGCACTCCGTTGCCCTGAGGACCGAGCAGCTCGGGGATCTTGAGCAGCGCGGCGGCGCCAATGATCGGAGTGGCGAGCAAGAAGGCGAACTTGGCGGCGTCCTCGTTGTTGAGGCCGACCAGAAGGCCGCCGCTCATGGTCACGCCGGAGCGAGAGATCCCGGGGATCAGAGCCAGCGCCTGCGAGGCGCCGACGCTCACTGACTGCTTCCACGAGACGCGATCGGCGATCCGGTTGTCCTCGTCGGGCTCATCCTCGGGCGCGCCTGGCGCGTGGGTCCGCAGCCGCTCGGCCCCGAACAGGATCAGCCCGTTGATGAAGATGAAGAACGCGGCCAAGGTGGGAGACGCGAACAGCTTGCGCAGCGGGTCCTGCAGCGTTAGCCCCAGGATGCCGGCCGGGATCGTGCCCACGACCAGGAGCCAGCCGAGTTTGGCGTCCGCGTCGGTGATCTCCCGGTCGCGCAGGGAGCGGCCGATCCCGAGCACGATCCGCTTCCAGTCCTGCCAGAAGAACCCGAGCAGGACGATCGCCGTGGCCAGATGCACCGCGACCAGGAAGGACAGGAAGTACTGATCGTTCTGGTGGATGTTCCAGCCCAGCAGCCGAGGCACGACGACCGCGTGGCCGAGGCTCGAGATGGGGAACAGCTCGGACACTCCCTGGAGAAGTCCGAGCACGATCGCCTGGAAGTAACTGATCAAGTCGTGCATGGGTGCTGGGGGTAAACGCGGTGGGCCGCGCGTCATCGGATCGAACGAAAGCTCAACGCAGCCCCGCCCCCAGCCTGGATCTCGTCCAGGATGCGGAGTCTGCACTCAAAGCCAGGAGCCTCGCCGGCTTCCGAGCCGGCGCAGATGATAGCCGCGCGAACCCCGGCACGGCCCCAGCCGAGCGGCCCCCGCGCAGCCGGAGCACCCGATCCGGCACGATGCCTCCATCGTGCGCCGGCGACCTGAGACCCGCCACTACGCCATCGGCGCAGCCTGCGCCCTGGTGATCATGCTCGCGGGCTGCGGCCTGCAGGTGGCCTCGCCGGACCTGTTCTCGCTGACCCGGACCGGCGAGGGGCCCAAGCTGACGCTGGTCGTCAACGACGGGGGCACGATTCGCTGCAACGGCGGGCCGGCCAAGCCCCTGTCCGATGCGCTGCTGATCCAGGCCCGGACGATCGCGGATGGGCTGGCCGGCGATGCCCAGTCCAACCTCCGGTTCGGCGGTGCCCGCGGGAGCGTGTTCTCCTACAGCGTCCGCCTGCAGCAGGGCGCGGTCGTGTTCAGCGACATCTCGGCCCACGGGCGCTCGGAGCTCACGCAGGCCGAAGCGTTCGCGCTGGCGGCTGCGCAGGGACCCTGCGGCCTGCAGTCCTAGTGGGCCGCGGCGCCCCGCAGTGCCCTACCCGAACCTGACCTTGCCGTTGGACTTGGCCCGCGCCTCGGCTCGGTCGACGAAGTCGAGCCGCTTCAGCGCGGCGCGGAAGAGCCTGGTCACCAGGCGCATCCGCGCATTCTCAGAGCGGAGGTCGAGCAGGCCCTGCTTGGCGTCGAGGCCGAAGTCGACGGTGGCCGCCATCGCGTAGGCGCTCAAACGCTCGAGCTCCTCGGGATCGGGCTCCTGGTCGGTCGCCCTGCGCACCAGGTCGCCGTAGACCTCGCGCGCGGTCGAGGCCAGCGCCGCGTCGGGGTCCTCAAGGCGGTCCTCGACGAACTCGACGACTCCGGCCGGATACGCCAGATGACCCTGGCGCTGCACGACACGGAACGGTCGCGTGCCGCGGGTGAGGAGGTTCATGCGGCCGTCGTCCATGCGCTCCAGCACGCGTTCGATCTCGCATGCGCAGCCCACGTGCTTGAGACCGTCATCGGACATCCACAGGATTCCAAACTCGCGCTCCTCGCGCAGGCATTCGTCCATCATCGTCTTGTAGCGCTCCTCGAAGATGTGGAGCGGGATCAGCTCTCCCGGGAGTGCGACGAGGCCGAGCGGGAAGAGCGGGAAGTCGTGCGACAGCCGGTCCGGCACCCTGATCAGTCTAGGGCGCGATGGCAGCGTGGAATCGAGCTCCAGAACAGCGCCGCCTGGTCCCAGGCCGCGCGGCGCGCGCCGTGGATGCACCACACACCGACACGGCATCGTCGATGCGCCCGAGGTCCTTCGCGGCTGCGGTGCTCGAACAGAGGAGCCCAGGCGGTCGGGCATTCACGGCCGGCGGCCACGGCGGGCCGTGACCAGCAGGTTGTAGAAGATCGCCGGTGGCAGCAGCGGCTCGAATACGCCCTCGTCGAGCCGCTGCAGCAGCAGGTAGCCGTGATAGGCGTAGCGCCGCCAGAGCAGCGGCACCTCGTCGGGGGCGGCCGTCCCCTCGAGAGCGCGGTTGAACCACCCGAACCAGTTCGCGACCAGCTCCTCGCCGCGCACCTGCACGGAGGTGAATCCGGCGCGGCGCGCGAGGCGCCCGAGGTCACTGGGGGCAAAGGCGTGGATGTCGACGCAGCGCTCAAGGTCGTGATCGACCTGATCGGCTGAGCCGAGGCCTCCTCGCGGTGGCGCCTGTGCGGCGCCCAGCAGGCGCCTCCACAGCGGGGCGAGCGCGGTGGCGCTGCGCTTGGGCACGGCAGCGAGGCGATCTCCGATTCGCGACGGCTCGCCGGCGAACACGATCCTGCCCCCGGGCCGGAGCACGCGATGGAACTCGGCGAATGCCCGCCTCAGATCGGGCAGGTGGTGAAGCACCGCGTGACCGAGCACGAGGTCGAAGCTGGAATCGGGGAACGGGAGTGACTCGGCGTCGGCGCGCGCGGTTCTGACATTGAGGCCCAGACGCTCGGCGTTGGCGCCCAGGGTGGTGACCATCCCCGGCGAGATGTCGGTGCAGGTGGCCTCGAGCACCACGCCGGCCTGAAGCAGGTTGAGGCTGAAGTAGCCGGTGCCGGCGCCGATCTCGAGCGCGCGCCCGTAGCCCTCGTCGAGTTCGGGCCCGACAAGCTTGCGGAGCTTGCCGAGCACCTGCGCCTGTCCGATGGCGCCGAAGTCGATGCCCCACTTGGAGTCGTAGCTCGACGCTGCAACATCGTGGTACCTGGTGTTCACGTCGCGGATCTCGTCCGCACTTCGAAGCGCCTCCATGGCGCGGCGCACAATACCCTGTCCTGCTGTGGCATTGAACGACCACGTTCAGCGCGACCAGCCGAGCGGCGTGCCGCCGCTCGCGCTGACGGGCGAGCGCACGCTCCCGGATGTGCCGGCCGAGAACTACTGGTACCGCCGCCATCTGGCGGTCTACGAGTGGATCGGGGCGCGGGTCGCCAGTCTGCGCGTGGTCGACATGGCGTGTGGGGAGGGCTATGGCTCCGAGCTGCTCTCGCGGTCTGCGGCCTCGGTCGTCGGCGTCGATGCGAACCCCGAGGCGCATGAGCACGCCCGCCGCCGCTACGTGCGCCAGAACCTCCGCTTTGAGCTCGATCTGGTCGAGACCCACGGCAGCGAGGCCGCCTACGACGCCGTCGTGTTCCTGCAGACGATTGAGCACGTGCACGACCCCACGGCGGTGCTCGAGCATTTCCGCTCGATCCTGTCTCCGGGGGGCACGGCCTTCATCTCGACGCCCAATGTGCTGACGCTGGCGCCGCCGGGAGCGGTGAAGTCCGACAATCCCTGGCACCTCAAGGAATACCGCGCCGAGGAGTACGACGAGCTCTGCCGTTCGGTGTTCGCCGGCGTCGAGCTGCTGGGGGTCTTCCATGCCCGCAAGCTCCGCGTGCACGAGCTGGGCCTGAAGCTCGGCTGGGATGCGGTCCATCAGCGGCTGCGTCTCACCGACAGCTTCTACGACCGCTTCACCCCGGCGATCGCCTCCAGCGACTTCGCTCTCCGAACCGGGCCCCTGGACTCTGCGCTCGACTTCCTGGCCGTGTGCCGCACGTGAGCACCCGGGCTGCCAAGGCGCCCGCGGGCGAGCTGGCCATCGTCCTGCATACGCACATGCCCTATGTCGAGGGCTTCGGGACGTGGCCGTTCGGCGAGGAGTGGCTATGGGAAGCGATCGCCACGTGCTATCTGCCCCTGCTCGAGGTTCTCGGCCGCGCGCCGATCACGCTTTCGCTGACCCCCGTGCTGTGCGACCAGCTCGAGGCGCCGCGTGCCCTCGAGCGCTGCCTGCGGTTCCTGCGTGAGATCAGGCCGGAGTCGCACCGCCGCGACATCGCCGGCGCCCGTGAATCGAGGCAGCCGGGCCTGGTCGAGGAGCTCGAGCGCTCGGCGGCCCAGTACGCCGCCGCGGCGGACCGGCTCGAGGAGCTCGGCGGCGATCTGCTGGCGGCGTTGGCGCCGTCCGCGAGCTGGACCTCGGCCGCGACCCACGCCGTGCTTCCACTGCTGGCCACCGATGCCGGTGCCTCGGTGCAGGTCCAGACCGGAATCGCCTCGCACCGGCGCCGGTTCGGCGACTGGGCCGGAGGCTTCTGGCTGCCCGAGTGCGCCCACGCGTCGTGGCTCGACCCGTTGCTCGAGGAGGCGGGAGCCCGAGCGACCTGCGTCGAGCTGACCGACCTGTTCGGGCTCGGGTCGCCCCGGCACCTGACTCCGCTGGTCAGCGACGATGGTCCGGTCCTCTGGCCGATCGACCGCCAGACGATGTCGCTGGTGTGGAGCGAGCAGGGATATCCGTCGGCGCCCGGCTACCGCGACTACCACCGCCTCACCGCTCATCACCATCACGTATGGTGCAACGACGGCACGCCCTATGACCACCAGGCGGCGCTGGCGCTGACGCGCGAGCACGCCGCCGACTTTGTGGCTCGGGTGTGCGCGCGCGTCCGAGACGGAGGCCTGTGTGTGTGCGCGCTGGACACCGAACTGCTCGGGCATTGGTGGTACGAGGGCGTCGACTGGCTGCGCGAGGTGCTCGAGGAGTCCGCCCGCCAGGGGCTGGGCCTGACCGGGCTCGACGACGCGCTCGCCGTCCGCAACCCCGAGCCTGCACCGGAGCACGCGCCCACGACGAGCTGGGGTGAGGGACGCGATCTGAGTACCTGGAGCGGCCCCGCGGTGGCCGATCTCGCGTGGCAGGCTCGATCGGCCGAGCTGAGGACGATGGCCGCGGGAACCGACGCCCCGGAGCGAGCCGTGCGCGAGCTGCTGGCGCTGCAATCCAGCGACTGGGCCTTCCTCGCCGCCCGTGGCCTGGCCGGCGACTACCCGCGGAGGCGGGCGGCAGGGCACCTGCAGGCGCTGGAGCAGGCGCTGTCAGGCGGCGGCAGCACAGACAGCGCCGTGCGGCACCTGGCGCCGACCCTCTACGGACGCCTGTATTGACTACTCCCAGCGGAACGTGCGCGGCGTGGCGCGGATCCGGATCACCCGGGCGGGGATGCCGACCACCACCGCGTCATCGGGCACATCCCGCGTGACCACGGCGCTGGTGCCGATCACGGCGTTGTTGCCCACCGACACTCCGCGCAGCACACAGGCGGCGTAGCCGATCCAGACGTTGTGGCCGATCTCGACGTCGCGCTTGTAGATCCCCTGTTCGCGGATCGGCCGCTCGACCTCCACGACGCCGTGATCGAAGTCGATCATCATCACCCGGTCGGCGATGATGCACTCGCGCCCGATCGCGACCCGCTGGTAGGCGGAGATCGTGCATTCCTGCCCCAGCACCGACTTGGCGCCGATCGAGACCTCGCCTTCGTGGGCCCGCACCTTGGTGCCATGACCGAGCCAGGACCAGCGGCCGAGCCTGACGGTCGCGTTGCGGCCGATCTCGAACGTGACGCCGGGGCAGACGAAGCACAGTCCGTCGGTTTGCAGGCGACCGCGCCAGCGCAGCTTCAGCCACACCCAGCGCGCGATCAGCGGCACGTAGCCCCATCGGAACATGTGGTGAGACCACGCGAAGCGCAGGAACGTGATCGGCCCGCCGCGAAGCGGGGGCGGGGGGGAGCGGAGAATGGGCGGCGTGACGGGGCGCCGCAACGTCGGTATCGGCACGCCCGGGATCGTATGGGCTGCGTCGTCGATGAGCCAGCCTCCGGCGCCCACAGGAACAGCAGGTCGCGGGCCGCCTCGATCCCGCCGCCGGACCGGGCTGGCATCATTGCCCGCTCGATGGCTCCCCCGGAACAGCAACTGTTCGAGCGCCTGATGGCCGGCGACAAGCGCGCGCTCGCACGAGCCATCTCGCTGGTCGAGAACGACGACCCCGAGGGCTGGGCGCTCGTCCGCGAGGTCTACCCCCACACCGGCAAGGCGGCGATGATCGGCTTCACCGGCCCTCCCGGCGTGGGCAAGTCGACCCTGCTGGGGGCGCTCACGAAACTCGAGCGGGCGCGCGGGCGCACCGTCGCGGTGCTCTCGATCGACCCCTCCTCGCCCTTCACCCACGGCGCTCTGCTCGGCGATCGCATCCGGCTCAGCGAACACTTTCTCGACGCCGGCGTGTTCATACGCTCGATGGCCAACCGCGGCGCACTCGGCGGTCTGAGCGAGGCCGCACTTCAGGCGGCGCTGCTGATGGACGCCTCGGGGCGCGAGGTGGTGCTGCTGGAGACGGTCGGCGTGGGCCAGGCCGAAGTCGACATCATCAATCACGCGGATACAGTGGTTCTGGTCCTGATGCCAGGCTCCGGCGACTCGATCCAGGCGCTCAAGGCCGGCGTCATGGAGATCCCCGACGTGATTGTGGTCAACAAGGCCGACCATCCGCTCACCGACACGATGATCCGGGAGATCCGCGGCGTGCTCGCACTGGGTCCGCGGGAAGGCTGGCAGGTGCCGATCGTCCGCACCGATGCGGTGACCGGCGAGGGCGTCGACGAGCTGGACCAGAAGCTGACCGAGCATCGTGAGTTCATCGAGGCCGAGGGGACGCTCAGGGAACGCCGGCGTCGCAACCTCATGAACGAGGTGCTGGCGATTGCGACGTATCGCATGCGTCGCGAGCTCGACGCCTCGTTGCAGCAGGACGACGAGGTGAGCGAATTGCTCGACCGCGTCGTCAGCCGCGAGCTCGACCCGGCGAGCGCCGCCGCCACCATCCTCGAACGCGCCGCCCTCAGCAGGGCGAGAGAGTGACCCGGTGGCCCAGGCTCTGACGGCACCGGTCCTGGTCGCGGCGCTGGTCCTGTGCGCGACGGGAGTGGCCAAGCTGCGCGCGCCGTCGACCGCTGCCGTGGCGCTCGCCGGAGCCGGTCTGACGGCGAGCGTCGTGCCGGTGCGCGCGTTCGCGAGCCTCGAGCTGGCGCTCGGGGTGTGGGTGGTGCCGGCGCCCAGCTCGGTCAACTGCGCGCTCCTTGCGCTGACCTTCCTGGCCCTCTCCGGCGTGGCGCTGATGCTCACCCGGCGCGCCTCGTCGTGTGGATGCTTCGGCGACACACAGGCGCCGGCCTCGAACCTGCACGCGCTGTTGAATGCCGCCTTCGCCGTGCTCGCTGCGGCGGGCGTGGCGTGGCCGCCGCACGGTCTGACGTGGGTGCTCGGGCAGCCGCCGGTGCTCGCCGCCTCGCTGCTGGCGGGCATCGCCGGCGCGGCCTACGCGACCGTGATCGCCTACACCGAGCTGCCGGCCGCCTGGAGTGCCTGGAGCTCGCAATGAGGACGGGCCGGAGCCTCACGCAGCGGATGGCCGACTCGCTCGGCGGGGCTCTCGACCGCAGGCTCTCGCGGCGCAGCGCCCTGGCCCGGGCTGCCGTGGCCGGATCGGCGTTCGCGGTGGCCCCGGTCCGTTACCTGGTGCGTCCCGGCACCGCTTGGGCCGTGATTTCGCCCGGTCGATGCCCTCCCGGCACCAGCTGCACCGACGGCTACACGGCGTTCTGCTGCGAGATCGAGCACGGGAAGAACGTCTGCCCGTCTGGCTCCTACGTGGCCGGGTGGTGGAAGTGCACCAACTACAAGGGCCACGGGTTGTGCCACGCCGAGGGCGTTCGCTACATCCTCGACTGCAACCGGATCCCGGGGCACGCCTATCCAGGTGGCTGCCAGTGCGCGAACCATGACTGCAGGCACCGCCGGGTGGCCTGCAACCAATTCCGCTACGGACAGTGCAACACGCACGTCGCCGCCACGACCGAGGTGGTGTGCCGGCTGGTGATCTGCCAGCACCCGGCCACGGTGAGCGGGCTGGGCTGCAACGCGACTGAGATGATCGACGACAACACCTGCCAGCACGAGGCAGGCTGCCTCGAGGGTCTGGCTGTCGCGCTCCCGGGCGGCGGCGGGGCGTGATGGTCGCGCTGGTGGCCGTGGAGACGGTGCTGCTGGTGCTGCTCGTCCTGCTGGTGGCGGGGCTGCTGCGCAGTCACGCCGAGATCCTCCGCCGGCTCGGGCCGGCCGAGCCGGGCAGCGCGGGACAGATCGCGGTGGCCCCGCCCGTGAGGGGGGCTCGCGGGGCCACGGCCGCGGAGGTGGCCGGCGCGACCCCGGAGGGCGATCTCGTCAAGCTGGCCTTCGAGGGCGGCGCCACGCGGCCAACCCTGCTCGCCTTTCTGACCAGCGGTTGCGGGACCTGCGCGGGTTTCTGGGACAGCCTCGGACGCGGTGGCGATCAGCCTCTGCCCGCTGGAGTCCAGACCGTGATCGTGACCCACGGCTCAGAGCGCGAGAGCCCATCCCGGCTGCGCTCGCTCGCGCCCGATGACGTCCCGGTGGTGATGTCCTCGCAGGCCTGGCAGGACTACGAGGTCCCGGGCGCGCCGTACTTCGTGCTCGTCGACGGCGACGTGCGCGGCGAGGGCGTCGCCACCACGTGGCCGCAGCTGACCTCGATGGTCACGGACGCGATCGAGGACGAGCGGATGGCCACGGCACGCGTGGAAAGCGTGCGCGGGCGTGACCGGAGGGTCGACGAGAAGCTGGCCGCGGCGGGCATCACGCTGGATCATCCGAGTCTCTATCCCGGGTCATGAGCGCGCTCGTCGTGCTCGTCGTGCTCGGCTCCACGGCGGCCGTGATCGGCGCGATCAGGTCGGCTTGGTCTCCCTGAGGCGAGTCGATGCTGGCCAGCATCACCCCGCTCGGAGAGCGGGGCCGCCATGCCACCTGGGGGATCACGGTGATCGCCTTCGTGCTCGGAGCCACCGTCGCCGCGGCCGCGGCCGGGGCGCTGGCCGGCGCGGTCGGAGCGCTGGCGCTGCCGGCGCTGGGGACCCGGGGGCGATTGGCCGCACTGGCCGTGGCCGTGCTGGCCGCGCTCGCGCTCGACGCCGGCCCGGCCCGCATCCCTGGTCCCCGGCGCCAGGTCGACGAGCGCTGGCTGGACGAGTACCGGGGCTGGGTGTACGGGTTCGGCTTCGGGGCCCAGCTGGGGCTCGGCTTCACCACGATCGTCTCGAGCGCGGCGACCTATGTCGCGCTGATCGCGGCCCTGCTCACCGGCGATCCCGTCCTCGGCGCGCTCGTCTTCGGCTGCTTCGGCGTCGTTCGCGGTCTCAGCCTGCTGGCTGCGGCGCACGTCCGCCGGCCGGAGCAACTGGTCGCCCTGCACGCGTCGCTGCTGCGCTGGCGGCTGCCGGTGGCCCGGGCCGGGATGGCGGTGATGGGTGCGACCCTCGCGGTGGCGATCATCGGGAGCCTGGCGTGAGCGCCGGGACCGGCGGGGCCGTCAAGCTCGACGCCCACGGGCTGATGATCCAGCTCCCCCGGGGCTGGAGCGGGCGCCTGTTTCGCCGCACCGGAACGGTGGCCACCCTGCATGCGGCGAGCTACGCGCTGCCGCTGCGCGACGGCGAGTTCGGGGACGAGAGCACCGCGGCGATGCCCGCCGGGGGCGTGTTCCTGGCCCTGACCGAGTACGAGACGGGCCGCGGGCTCGAGGCCGGTGCCGGCCTGTTCGCGTCCAAGCGGATCCCGCTTCCGCTCGATCCGACCCGATTCGGCCGCGACCGTCTCGCCCACCCCCGTCCGGGCCAGCTCGGCATGCAGCACTTCTTCAGCGCCTCAGGGCGCCCCCTGTGCCTCTACGTGGTCATGTCCGGCGGCCGCGGGGTCAGGCGGGCCCGGCTCGCCGCGCTCAATCACATCCTCGGTTCGCTCCGGATCTCGGCTCCGGGGTAGGTCGGGCGGTGACGGCGCGGGGCGGGCGACGACGGGTCGCAGCGGCGCGCGCAGGCGCTAAGGTCGCGGACCGTGCACCGTGATCTGGCGAGGCTCCTGCGCGAGAACCCGCAGGCGGCGATCCTGCTGGCGATCTGCCTGGTGCTGGGGCTGGGCACGCTGATCGCGATCATGATCAGCCTGGCCACATCGGGCTCGAACAACGTCCCCGCCGGTGCCGGCCCGGACAGCGGGGTCATCGCCCTGATGCACGCGCTCTACTGATCCCCGGCCCCGGCCGAGGCGTCCAGCAGCGGGCCCAACCGCCCGATCAGGTGCCCGTGATAGCTGGCCGAATCGTGCCCCAGCACGGAGAAGCACGGCGTGCGGTTCGTACGCGAACGATTCGCGTACGAGGCCCGGAGGCGGGTGGCGGTGGCTCTGGGGCCGTGTGTGGCCGCGACCACCTGGACGGCGATGGTGAAGGGGACCAGCTCGCCTCGGGGATCGGTCCTCTTCCCGCACCGCAGCGGGGCGTAGAAGCGACCTGATCCGACGTAGTACCCGGTTCGCCGGCGCTGGAGGATGAGCCTATCGGCGGCGCCCGCGCGGGCGCGCACCAGGACCGCGTCGATGCAGGTGCCGGTCGGACAGGGCGCGAGGAAGGTCCAGTTTCGGAGCACCAGCTGTCCGGTGTGCTCGCCCGGCACCCTCGTCGCGACGATCACCCGGCCCGCCATCGCGAACCTGCCCTCGAGGCGGGGTCCGGGAGCGGGCACCTGGCCAGACGCCGGCGGGACATCCGGCCCCGCGCCGGCGCCGACCGCGCCGGCGACCCCCGCGAGCGCCAGCAGCCATCGCACCGGCGCTCGCATCACACGCCGAGAGCCCGCGCGATGACGATCTCCTGGACTTCGTCGGTCCCCTCGCCGATGGTGAGGATCTTCGCGTCACGGTAGAAGCGGCACACGGGGTACTCCTCGATGTAGCCGTACCCGCCGTGGATCTGCACGGCCTCGTCCGCCGCGCGCACCGCGAGGCGGCCGCTCTTCAGCTTGGCCTGGGCGGCGATCAGGGTGAAGTTGCGGCCCAGGTCCTTGAGGCAGGCCGCCTTGTGCACCAGCAGCCTGGTCGCCTCGATCTCAGTTGAGAGGTCGACCAGCTTGGCCTGGATGGCATGGAACTTCGAGATCGGCCTCCCGAACGCACGGCGCTCCTTGGCGTAGGCCAGCGCCTGGTCGAGAGCGCCCTGAGCGAGGCCGACGCCCATGGCGGCAACTCCGATGCGCCCGACGTCGAGGATGTGGAAGAACTGACGGAGCCCCGCCCCGCGCGCACCGACCAGGTTCTCGGCCGGCACACGGCAATCGGTGAACATCAGCGGCCGGGTGTCGGAGGCGTTCCAGCCCATCTTCCGATACGGCTCGCCCTGCTCGTAACCGAGGGTGCCGTTGGCCACCAGCAGGTTGGAGATCTCACGTTCGGGCCTGTCGCCGGATCGGGCCGCGGCCGAGTGATCCTGCTGCCCGGTCACCGCCGTGATCACCACCACCCCCGAGATGTCGGTCCCGGCGTTGGTGATGAACTGCTTGGTGCCGTTGATCACCCACTCGCCGTCCTCGAGCACCGCCCGGGTCTGCGTGTTGCCGGCGTCCGAGCCCGCCTCGGGCTCCGTCAGCCCGAACGCCCCGAGCCGCTCGCCGCGGCACAGGCGCGGCATCCACTCGAGCTTCTGTTCCTCGGAACCGAACAGGTAGATCGGCTGAGTTCCCAGCGAGGTGTGGGCGCACAGCGTGATCGCGACCGACGAGTCGACTCTGGCCAGCTCCTCGACGGCGATCGAGTACGCGAGCGAGTCGCCGCCGGCGCCGCCATAGCGCTCCGGGAACGGGATGCCCATCAGGTCGAGCTCGCCCAGCTTGCGGACGATCTCATAGGGAAACGACTTGGTCCGGTCCAGCTCCTCGGCCACGGGCGCGACCTCCTGTTCGGCGAAGTCGCGCACGGTCCGTCGCAAGAGCTGGTGATGGTCGGCGAGATCGAAGTTCATTCTCGGGATTGTCACCGCTGGCGCCGCCGGGCGCGTGCCCGCGCTCGGCGTGATCCGGATCTGGTCAGCCGATCCGGGCCAGCTCGACCAGCAACCGAACCCCGAAGCCCGTACCGCCCTTGTCGAGATACGGCCGGCGCCCGTTCCACGCTGTTCCGGCGATGTCGAGATGGGCCCAGGGCGTCTCGCCCGCGAAATGGTGCAGGAACTCGGCCGCGGTGATCGAGGAGGCCTCCCGGCGCTCGGTGAGGTTGGTCAGCTGCGCATAGCGGCCCTTGACCAGCTCGGCGTAATCGCGGTGAAGGGGCAGGCGCCACACAAGCTCTCCGGTGTTCGCACCGGCGGCCTGCACCTGGGCGGCGAGGTCGTCGTCGTTGGCCAGCAGTCCGGCATGGGCAGAGCCGAGGGCGACCACGATCCCGCCGGTCAGCGTGGCGATGTCGACCAGGCGGCCGGCGCCCTCGCGGATCGCGTACGCGATGCAATCGGCAAGCACCAGCCGGCCCTCGGCGTCGGTGTTGTTGACCTCGATCGTCGTCCCGTCGAGCGCCCGGACGATGTCCCCGGGCTTGATCGCCGTGCCGCTGGGCAGATTCTCGGTGGCGCCGATCACGCCGAGGACGCGCACCGGGGCCTCGAGGCGAGCGAGGGCTCCGATCGCCTCGATCACGGCCGCGCCACCGCACATGTCGAACTTCATCTCCGCCATGCCGGCCGCGGGCTTCAGCGACAGCCCGCCGGAATCGAAGGTGACGGCCTTGCCGATCAGCCCCAGGACCGGGACGTCCGCGGTCGCACCGGCATACTCGATCCGGATCAGCCGCGCCTCCTGGGCGGAGCCCTGCGCGACGGCGGCGAATGCGCCCATCCCCTGATCGCGGATCGCGGCCTCGTCGAGCACCTCGACGGTGACCGCCTCGAGCTCCGCGGCCATCGCCTGCGCGTACTCCGCCAGCGCCACGGGGGTCAGATCGTTGCCGGGGGTGTTGGCGAGATCGCGGGCCCGGTTCTGGGCGCCGGCGATCACCGCGGCGGCGGCGACCGTCCCCGAGAGGTCGTGATGCGCGCTCAGAATGAGCGTCTCGGCGGCCCGCTTGTCGTTGGGCTCCGGCGCCGGCCTGTAGCGATCGAAGCGGTAGCCCTGCAGGATCGTGCCCTCGACCAGGGCGCCCGCGGCTGCCTCGTCAAGGTGATGCGGAACCTCCCAGCACAGCGTTCCGGTTCCGAGCTCGCGAGCTCGAGCGTGGGCGAGCGCCGCGATCGTGCGCGCCCTCTCGGAGTCGAATCGATCGCGCTCGCCGAGTCCGGCGACGATCCATCTGCGTCCCTCGGCATGGGTGACGGCCAGGCGCTTGAACGCCCGGTTCGCCTCGCCGGAGCGCAGCAGTCCCTGCAGCCGCTCTCCGCGCACGTCGTGGGCGATGTCCTCGCCCTCGAAGATGCCGACCACGATCGTGTCGGCTTCGGTCGAAAGAGGGCTCTCCGTGGTGGCGTCGGCTTTCATCCCGGCGACCCTAGCAGCGGCGCTCGGTCCCGTCCCGGCGGGCCGGGATCGCCGCGATCACTAGGATTTGCGCCGTCTGCGCGCCCCCGACCACGGAGTCAGTCCCTGATGCCAAAGACAGTGATCCTCGCCGCCGCCCGAACGCCGATCGGCAAGCTCGGCGGCGGGCTAGCCCCGCTCGATGCCACCGAGCTCGGCGGCACCGCGATCAAGGCCGCGCTCGAGCGCGCCGACGTGTCCGGTGACCAGGTCGACCATGTGATCATGGGCCAGGTGATCCAGGCCGGTCAGGGCCAGATCCCCTCGCGCCAGGCGCAGATCAAGGCGGGCATCCCCCAGGAGGTGTCCTCGGAGACGATCAACAAGGTGTGCGCGTCCGGCATCCGCGCGGCGGGGCTGCTCGACGCCGCCATCCGGGCCGGCGACATCGAGGTCGGCGTCGGCGGCGGCATGGAGTCGATGTCGAACGCCCCCTACCTGCTCAAGCAGGTCCGCTTCGGTCTGCGCATGGGCGACGGCAAGGCGATCGACGCGATGATCAACGACGGGCTCACGAACCCGTTCTCGGGCAAGCACATGGCCCAGGATGCGAGCGAGGTCGCCGCAGAGCTCGAGCTGACCCGCCCCGATATGGACCGGTGGGCGCTGCGCTCGCATCAGCTCGCCGTCCGTGCCACCGACGACGGCCGTCTGCTCGAGGAGATCGTGCCGGTCACGGTCAAGGGCAGGAAGGGCGACACGATCGTGGAGGTCGACGAGGGCCCGCGGCGAGAGACCAGTCTCGAGACGCTGGCGAAGCTGCCGCCGATCTTCGTCAAGGACGGCTCGCACACGGCGGGGAACTCCCCCGGAGTCAACGACGGCGGTGGTGCCGTGGTGGTGGCCAGCGACGAGTGGGCGCAGCGCAACGGCAAGACGGCGCTGGCGACGATTCGCGCCCAGGCGCAGGTCGCCGACGATTTCGCCTACCTCGCGCGCACCCCCGCCCGGGCGGCCAAGAAGGCGCTCGAGCGGGCGGGACTGAAGGCCGAGGAGATCGACCTGTGGGAGATCAACGAGGCCTTTGCGTCGGTCACCCTGAATTCGATCCGGATGCTCGGTATCGACGAGGACAAGGTCAACGTCAACGGGGGAGCGGTGGCACTGGGCCACCCGATCGGCGCCTCCGGCGCGCGCATCCTCGGAACGCTGGTGTACGAGCTGCGTCGTCGCGGCGGCGGTCTCGGCTGCGCGGCCATCTGCTCCGGCGGTGGCCAGGGCGACGCCGTGATCGTCGAGGTTCATGGGGGCTGAGTCTTCGCTCCGCGGCGGCACGGCAGCCGCCTTCTTCGATTTGGATCGCACCCTCATGGAGGGCTCGTCGGCCTTCCAGTTCGGGCGAGCCGCGTACCGGGCCGGGCTCATGGGCCGCCGCCAGCTGGTGGCTGACGCATGGGCGAACATCCGCTTCCGGTTGCGCGGCTCGACCGACAGCGACACCGAGGCGCTCCGCGACCGGATCTCGGCTTCGCTCGAGGGGGTCAGGGTGCGCGATCTGGAGCGGCTGGGTGCCGACGTGCTGGCCGGCGTGCTGCCCCGGATCTACCCGCAGATGCTGGCCGTCGCCTACGAGCACCAGGACGCCGGCCGGCGCATCTACATCGTCACGGCCGCCTCGCAGGAACTGGCCGACCTGCTGGCCTACGTGCTGCGGTTCGACGGGGCGATCGGCTCGCGCTTCTCGGAGGTCGTCGACGGCGTCCACACCGGCCGGCCGGTCGGGCAGTTCGTGTACCGGACGGGTAAGGCGGTGGCGATCGCCGAGCTCGCCGAGAGCGAGAGCATCGATCTGGCCGAGTCGTATGCGTACTCGGACTCGGAGTCAGACCTGCCGATGCTGCGCGCAGTCGGCCGCCCGGTGGTGGTCAATGCCGACCAGGCCCTGACGCGGATCGCGCGCCAGGAAGGCTGGGAGGTGCTGCGGTTCGAGCGTCTCGGCCGGCGCCTGAAGACCGCGGTCGCGCTCCTCGGCACCGCCGTCGCGGGCGGGATCGGCAGCGCGGCCCTATCCGCTCGTGCCCGTCAGGCGGCCGAGCGCCGGAGTGCCCGCCGGCGGCCGTGGCAGCGCCGTCAGCGCCCCTAGCTCGGGCTACCTGCCCCGGCTCACCACCAGGCTGACCAGAGTGTGCCTCGGCACGTGCGTCGCAAATCCGGTCTACCTCCTGAATCCATGACCCCGGAGGGCGCCGCTTCATCCACCCTCGCTTCGGTACCATTCCGCGGCTCGTGCGGGCTCCAAGTCCGAAGTCCGCGCCCGCGCACCTCCGATGTCCTCCCCGCCCGAGAAGAAGATCCGCGTTGTGGTCGCGAAGCCTGGTCTGGATGGTCATGACCGGGGCGCGAAGATCATCGCGCGGGCGTTGCGTGATGCGGGGATGGAGGTGATCTATACGGGGCTGCATCAGACTCCGGAGCAGATCGTGGAGACGGTGATCCAGGAGGACGCGGATGCGGTCGGCCTGTCGATCCTCTCCGGCGCGCACATGACCCTGGTGCCCCGGGTCGTCGAGCTGCTGCTCGAGCAGGGAGTCGACGACGTCGTCGTCACCGTGGGCGGAACGATTCCCTCAGACGACGTACCGGAGCTGAAGGCTCTGGGCGTGGCCGAGGTGTTCACTCCCGGCGCCCCCACGCAGGACATCATCGAGTTCATCCGCGGCGCGGTGCGGCGCTAGGAACTCGCGGACGCGAGTGCAGCGGCCGTCCGCAATTGCCTGATTGACCCGTCAGTCAACCGGTTAGAATCACGTCTGCAGAAACCCAATTAGGAGGCACTGTTGAAGATTTGCGTCCTGGTCAAAGAGGTCCCGGACGCCGCCGTCGAGAAGCGCATCGATCCCTCGACGGGGCGGATGGACCGCTCAGGGGAGAAGAACCTCAACCCCTACGACACCCACGCCATCGAGGCGGCGATGCAGCTGCGGGAGGGCGGCGCGGTGCAGGTGGACGAGATCGTCGCCGTGACCATGGGCCCCGAGTCCGCGGTCCGGGCGCTGCACAAGGCAGTGTCGCTCGGCGCCGACCGCTCCCTGCATCTCTCCGACGGGTCTCTCGCCGGCTCCGACGTCGGCGCGACCGGCTACGCGCTGTCGAAGGCGCTGGCGAAGGAGCAGCCCGACCTGGTCCTGCTCGGCCAGCAGTCCGATGACGGCGAGTGCTACACGATCGGCGCCGTGGTCGCTGACTACCTGCAGATGCCGTCGCTCACACAGGTGATCAAGATGGACGTCGACAGCGGCGCGCTCCGCTGCGAGCGCCAGGCCGAGTACGGCTACGACACCGTTCAGGTCGAGTTCCCGGCGGTGATCGCCGTCGGCGACGCGATCAATGAGCCCCGCTATCCCTCGCTTAAGGCGATCATGGGCGCCAAGAAGAAGCCGCTCGAGACGGTCGCCGCCGGCGACATCGGGATCGATGCATCCCGCGTGGGCGCCGAGGGATCGCAGGTGCAGTGCGGCGACTTCAAGGCGCCGCCCGCCAAGGCCGCCGGCCAGATCATCGAGGACGAGGACACCGGCGAGACCGTCGAGAAGATCATCGCCTGGCTCGACGAAAGGAAGCTGATCTAAGTGCCCGACGTTCTGACCTACGTCCTCCACTACGAGGGCGCTCTCAACAAGAACTCGCTCGGCGCCGTCTCCGAGGGTGCAGCCCGCGCCGCGGAGATTGGCGGTCAGTGTCATGCCGTCGTCGTCGGCGGAGGCGATCTGACCGAGGAGCTGTGCCAGACGCTCGGCAACTACGGCGCCACCAAGGTGTTCCGGGCCAAGGGCCCTGAGGGGCTCGCCCAGCCGGTGATCGACGTGATGGCCAAGGTGATCGATGAGAACGGGCACGGCTACGCGCTGTTCGGCGGCGGCTTGCTCGGGTTCGAGATCGGCGCCGGCCTGGCCGCGCGCCAGAAGGCCGGCGTGACGATGGAGGTCACCACGGTGCGAGCCGAGGACGGCAAGCTCGTGGCCGAGCGCCCGATCCTGGGCGACTCGAAGATCTCGATCTCGCACTACCAGGGCCTTGGGATCATCATCGGCCGCATCAATGCGTTCGAGGTCAAGGCGACGGGCGGCGGCGCGGCCGAGGTCGTCGACGTCGAGCTCGAGTACTCGCCCTGGTCGACCAGGGCCTCGATGGTCACGCGCGGCGAGCAGCGCGGCGCCGACGTCGACATCGAGGGTGCCGACGTCCTCGTCGCCGGCGGCCGCGGCCTCGGCAAGGCCGAGGGCTTCCAGCTGGCCGAGGATCTGGCGGCGGCGTTCGGCGGCAACAGCGCGGTGGCGGCCACCCGCGCCGTGGTGGATGCCGGCTGGTATCCGTATGCGGCGCAGATCGGCCAGACCGGCAAGACTGTGTCGCCGAAGCTGTACCTGGCCGCCGGCATCTCCGGCGCGATCCAGCACAAGGTCGGGATGCAGTCCTCGGAGAACATCGTCGCGATCAACAAGGACGCGAACGCGCCGATCTTCGAGTTCTCCGACCTCGGGATCGTGGGCGACCTGAACAAGATCCTGCCCAAGCTGACCGAGGCCGTGAAGGCCAAGAAGGATTCCTAAAGTGAGTGCGAAGCGCGAACGGCCCGGCGAGCCCGGAAGCCGAGAGCCGTCTCAGTACGCGGGGCTGGAAGCCCCGCGGAGGTAGCCATGTCCGGTGCCAACGGGAGTGGCCCGCATGCGCCGAGCGAGTATCCGCCGCCGGTCGATTCGGTCAAGGAGTTCATCAAGCGCGAGCTCGATCCTGAGGACGAGCTGATCGAGGTGGGCGTGGCCATCGTCGGTGGCGGGACGGCCGGGCTGGCGTGCGCGAACCGGCTGCTGCAGCTGCTCGGTGACGACGCCGAGCTGATGGAGCAGCTGGGCGAGGTCCCGGTTGCGGTGATCGAGAAGGCCAAGACCTGCGGCGGACACATCATGTCCGGCGCCGTGATGCGGCCGGATCCCCTTCTGGAGCTGTTCCCGGACATGACCCGGGAGGATTGGCGCCAGGAGCACTTCGCCTTCGGCGAGGTGAAGAAGGAGTCGATCTACGCGCTCCCGAACGGCAAGGTGAAGCTGCCGGTGCCGGTGTTCGCCGTGCCGAACTTCAAGAACCACGGCAACGAGGTCGTCTCCGTCTCGGCCATGGCGCGTTTCCAGCAAGTCAAGGCCGAGGAGGGCGGCGCCTACATCCTCACCGAGACCTCGGCCACGCAGCTGATCGTCGAGGACGGCAGGGTGGTCGGCGTCCGCTCCGGCGACAAGGGTCGCGGCAAGGATGGCGAGCCGCTGGGCAACTTCGAGCCCGGCACTGACATCAAGGCCCGCGTCACCGTGCTCGCCGAAGGTTGCTGGGGCCACCTCACGGGGGCCGCGATCAAGGAGTTCGACCTCGCCGACGGACGCGAGCCACAGGTGTGGGAGCTCGGGGTCAAAGAGGTGTGGAAGGTCCCCAAGCCGCTCGACCGGGTGATTCACACGCTCGGCCCGTGGCCGCTGAAGGTGTCGTCGAAGTACGGTCAGGTGGGCGGCACGTGGCTGTATCCGATGAAGGAAGAGAAGACCGGCGATGACCTGGTCTCGATCGGTTTCGTCGTCGATCTCGATTACGCCGATGCCACCACCTCGGTCCACGACCTGCTGCAGCAGTTCAAACTGCATCCGCTGGTCAAGGGCATCCTCGAAGGCGGCGAGCGCGTCGCCTGGTCGGCGAAGGCGCTTCCGGGTGGCGGCTACTGGTCGATGCCGAAGCTCTCGATGCCCGGCGCGGTGCTGGTCGGCGACGCCGGCGGAATGGTCGACGCGGCCGCGCTCAAGGGCGTGCACCACTGCATCAAGTCCGGGATCCTGGCGGCCGAGGCGATCTACAAGTCGCTGAAGGGCACCGAGTCGCTGGAGTCCTACGAGCAGGCGGTCGAGGAGTCCTCGATCGGCCAGGAGCTCTACCAGGTGCGCAACGTCCGCCAGCCGCTCCAGAAGGGCTTCGTGCGCGGAGCCCCGCTCAGCGGTGCCTCGATCATGAGCAAGGGCAAGGTCCCCCGGGGCCGGCTCGAGTGGCATCGAGGGGACGCGGTGCCGATGTTCGTCGGGAAGACGAAGGACAGCTATCCGAAGCCAGACGGCAAGTACATCTTCGACAAGCTCTCCTCGGTCTACATCTCGGGGAACTCGACGCGCGACGACGCGCCGAATCACATTCGCGTGCACAAGCGCGTGCCCAGGGAGATCGCCGAGGCGTGGACGTGGATGTGCCCGGCCGGTGTCTACGAGATCCCCGAGGATGCCCCCGAGACGGGTCCCGTCGACGTGATCGTCAACTACACCAACTGCGTCCAGTGTGGCGCGATCACCGCCAAGGGCGGGCGTCTGACGCCGCCTGAGGGCGGTGACGGGCCGCTGTACCGGATCACCTGAGGCTGCCGGCGCGGCGCGCGGGCTCGGGTCCTGCCTGAGCCCGCCGTTGGCCGGTGTGCGGCATAACGTGGAAACTTCCGGCCAAGTGAGTTGTTATGAGGGCATGAAGCGATTCGCCGCCATCGCCGGAGTCCTGTGCACGGTCGGGCTGGCCGGCACCGCCACGGCGGCGCCGTCATCCGGGGCCCGCGCCGCCACCACGCCGCCACGCTCGCATCTGCGCGGGTTCGAGTGCCAGCGCTCCATCGACCCGGTGGGCCGGACGGTGTCGGTGACCGCGATCATGCGACCGGTCTCCGGGACGCAGAAGATGTCGGTCCGATTCGATCTGCTCACCCGGACCAAGTCCAGCGGCCCGTTCACCGTGGTGCGCGGCGGTGATCTCGGCACCTGGTTGTCCCCGCTCGACCAGCCGACGCTCGGACAGCGTCCCGGCGATGTATGGGTCCTCAGCCATCCCGTGGCCGCCCTTCCTGCCCCCGCCGCCTACCGCTATCGGGTGGTGTTCCGCTGGGTCGGCGCCAAGGGCCGGGTGCTGGACACGCACACGAGGACGACGGCGAGCTGCTTCCAGCCCGAGCTGCGCCCCGACCTCTCGGTGCGATCGATCGCGATCGTGCCGGTCGCGGGGAAGCCCAACCTCAGCAGCTATGTGGTCCTGATCCGAAACGGCGGCGCAACGGCCGCGGGGCCGTTCGTGCTCCAATTCGCGACGAGCGGTCGGGTCGTGAGCCGGATCGTCCCGCGCCTCGGCGCCCACAAGACCCGGACGGAGACGTTCCTGGGCCCGGTCTGCACTTCGGCCACGGCACCGGTCGTGACCGTGGACCCGTCGCAGCGGATCCTCGACTTCAACCCGTCCAACAACCGGCTCCAGGCCAGCTGCCGGGCTGCCGGGTCGTGAGGCGCTCGGGTGTCCTGCCCGCACTCGACGGCGCGGCGAGAGGCCGTGCGGCGGCCCGGCGGGGCGCTGGACAGGCCCCGCTAGAATCATCTGTCCTATGAAGACTGACATTCATCCTGATTACGTCGACGCCCACGTGACCTGCACGTGCGGCAACGACTTCATGACCCGCTCGACCCAATCCGAGATCCACGTCGAGATCTGCTCCGCCTGCCATCCGTTCTATACGGGCCGGCAGAAGCTGGTCGACACCGGCGGCCGCGTCGAGCGCTTCCAGCGGCGGGCGGCCAAGGGCCGGCGCGCCGCTCGCGCGAGCACGGGCGGGTAGGCGGAAGAGAGTGGAGCCCGGCGGCGAGGACGGACGCCTGACCGCCACGCGGAAGGGGGAGCCTGAGGGTCGCCCTTCCGCCACGCGGAACGGGGGGGGCGAGGGTCGCCCGACTGCGACGGCGGACGGGCCGCCAGAGCGTCGCCTGACCGCGACGACGGACGGGCAGCCTGAGGGTCGCCTGACCGCGACGCGGGACGCGCCGGTCGGCGGGCAGGCCGTTCTGGAGGGCGTGATGATGCGCGGCGTCTCCACGTGGGCCGTCGCGGTGCGCAAGCCCGCCGACGAGCAGGCCCGGGGCGAGATCTCGGTCAGGACGTTCCCGCTGGTGGCCTGGTCCAAGCGGCGGCGGGTCTTCCGCTGGCCGGTGATTCGCGGCGTGGTCGCGCTGGCCGAGTCGATGGGGATCGGGCTGCGCGCATTGGGCATCTCCGCCAACGCGCAGATGCCCGGGGAGGAGGAGGAGATCTCCAGCGGCGCCTGGGCCGGCACCGTGACGGTCGCGGTCGTGTTCGCGGTGGGTCTGTTCTTCGTCGTCCCGGTCGGGCTGACCAGCCTGATCAAGCACCAGCTCAGCTCCTCGGTCCTGTTCTGGGCGGTCGAGGGCGTGCTGCGAACGGGGATCTTCCTCGGCTATCTGTTCCTGCTCTCCCGGATTCCCGACCTGCGGCGGGTGTTCGAATACCACGGGGCCGAGCACAAGGTGATCTCGTGCTACGAGGCCGAGGACCAGCTGACGCCCGAGCGGGCGAAGCTGTACTCGCGCCTGCACCCGCGCTGTGGCACGAGCTTCCTGCTGATCGTGATGATCATGGCCATCTTCGTGTTCGCGCCGATCGGCCTGCCGGCCTGGTACCTGCTGGTGGCGACGAGGATCCTCGGCGTGCCGCTGATCGCCGGCCTCTCGTTCGAGGTGATCAAATGGGCCGGGCGCAACCGCCGCAAGCGCTGGGTGCAGGCGATCATGTATCCGGGGCTGCAGCTCCAGAAGCTCACCACCCGGGAGCCGGACCTGGACCAGCTGGCGGTGGCCATCGCCGCGCTCGATGCGGTGCTCGCGGTCGAGACCCCCGGCGAGGCCTCGCCCGAGGACCTCGTCGGCGTCGAAGTCGTGGCCTGAGCGGCCCCGTTCGCCGCGTGCCTCCCGCCGTTTCCCTTCGCGCCCAGCGGGTAGTCCCTAATCGGGGCGACCTCTCGCGAGGGCGCCCGCGGTCACGAAACCGAAAGGAGCCACGACATGGCTGATACCGACGGCAAGATTGATGAGGCGAAGGGCCGGGTCAAGCAGGCAGCCGGCGACCTGACCGACAACGACAGTCTTCGCGACGAGGGTCGCGTCGACCGCGCAGCCGGCAGCGTCAAGGACAAGGTCGGCGACGTCGCCGACAAGATCAAGGACGTCGTGAACCCCGACAAGTAGAGCGGGGCGCAAGCGGCCGGGCGGGCGCGTGGAGCGCTCGCCCGGTCCCGTCGCCGCGTGCCCGATCCGGGGCGGATTGAGGGGCCGCGCGCTGCGGCGCGCGGCTCAGGGATCGAGGGGCCGCGCGCCACGGCGCGCGGGTCATAGACTCGGCTCAAGATGATCGACGAGCTGATAGAGCAGATCGCAGCGCGTTTCGGGGCCCTCGAGAGCGAGCTCTCGGACCCGGAGGTGATCGGCGACCGGGCCCGGTTCACCGCCGCGAGCCGCGCCTACAGCGAGCTGGAACCCGCCGCCCGGCTGGCCGGCGAGTACCGGCGCGCGGCCGATGACGCCGCCGGGGCACGAGAGCTGCTGGCCGAGGACGGCGACGACTCGGAGCTCCGGGAGATGCTGGAAGCCTCGCGCGGGCAGATGGAAGCGCTGGAGGAGGAGATCCGCCTGGCGATGGTCGAGCGCGATCCCAACGACGAGAAGAACGTGATCGTCGAGATCCGCTCCGGGGCCGGTGGCGAGGAGGCTGGGTTGTGGGCCCGAGACCTGTTCCGGATGCTCACGCGCTACGCCGAGCGGCGGAGATTCACGACCGAGCCGCTGTCGGTCGGTGACGGCACCTACACGTTCGCGATCAAGGGCGACGGGGCGTACTCGGTATTCAAGTTCGAGGGTGGCACCCACCGCGTGCAGCGCGTTCCCGAGACCGAGTCCCAGGGACGGGTGCACACCTCGACGGCCACGGTGGCGGTGCTCCCCGAGGCCGAGGACGTCGAGGTCGACGTGGACGAGAACGACCTCCAGATCGACGTCTACCGCTCCTCCGGTCCCGGCGGGCAGTCGGTCAACACGACCGACTCCGCGGTGCGGATCACGCACAAGCCGACGGGGATCGTCGTCTCGATGCAGGACGAGAAGTCCCAGCTGCAGAACCGCGAGCGCGCGATGCGGGTGCTGCGGGCGCGCCTGTACGAGCGGGCGCTGGCCGAGCAGCAGGCGGAGCTGGCCGCCAGCCGCCAGGCGCAGGTGGGCACCGGCGAGCGGGCGGAGAAGATCCGCACCTACAACTACGGCGAGAAGCGCGTCAAGGACCACCGGATAAACCTGCTCGTGCACAACCTCGACGCGATCCTGATCGGGGAGCTCGACGAGCTCACGGCCGCGCTCCAGGATGACGAGAAGCGCCGGCGGCTGGAGGAGCGCGCGAGTGCCTGAGACGGCGGCGCCGGCCACCGTCAGCCAGCTGCTGAGCCGCGCGACCGGGCGGCTCGCGGACGCCGGCTGCGACACGCCGCGACTCGACACCGAGCTGCTGCTCGCCGAGGTGCTCGGGGTGACGCGGACCGGCCTGTACCTGGCCGCACCCGGAACCGGCCTGGACGACGCCCAGTCCGGGGCCTTCGAGGCGCTGATCGCCCGGCGGGTGGAGCGCGAGCCCGTGGCCTACATCCTCGGCCACCGGGAGTTCCGGCGGATCTCGCTCGCCGTGGACCGGCGGGTGCTGATCCCACGCCCGGAGACCGAGCTGCTGGTCGAGGTCGGGCTGTCGCTGGACCGCGGCGCGCGCGTCGTGGACGTCGGGACCGGCAGTGGGGCGGTGGCGCTGGCGCTCAAGGACGAGCGGCCGGACCTCGACGTGTCGGCCACCGACATCAGCGCGGATGCGCTGGCGGTGGCCCGCGCCAATGCCGCCCGGCTGGGCCTCGAGGTGCGGTTCGCCGAGGGCGAGCTGGCCTGCGGCGGTGTCCACGACGCGGTGCTGGCCAACCTCCCGTACGTGGAGCCGGGGTCCGAGCTGGCGCCCGAGATCGCGCGCTACGAGCCGGCGCCCGCGATCTGGGGCGGCGGCCCCGACGGGCTCGACGTCGTCCGCCGCCTCGTCAGGACGCTGGCCGGAACGCAGTTGGTCGGGCTGGAGATCGGCGCCGGTCAGGCCGGCGCGGTGGCGGAGCTGCTCGGCGCGGCCGGATTCCGTTCGGTGCAGCGACTGAGCGACCTCGCCGGCCACGAACGCGTCCTCGTCGGGCGCCGGTGAACGACGACCGGGGCACAGATGGACGACGACTCCGAGGCATTCGACCGCTGCCTGGCGGTCGGCGGAGTGGCGGTGTTCCCGACCGACACCGTGTACGGGATCGCCTGCGACCCCGAAAATCGCTTCGCCGTCGAGCGGCTCTACCTGCTCAAGCGCAGGCCGCTCGACAAGCCCTCGGCGATCATGTTCTTCGACCTCTCGCTGGCCTTCGCGGCCCTGCCGGAGCTGGGGCCGCGCACGCGGGCCGCGCTCGGGCGCCTGATGCCGGGGGCGCTCAGCGTCCTGTTGCCCAACCCGAGCGCCAGGTTCGGACTGGCCTGCGGCGCGGACCCCGCGACGCTGGGTCTGCGGGTGCCGCGCAGTGAGCGGCTCGCGCGCGTCAGGTGGCCGGTGCTGCAGTCGAGCGCCAACCGCGCCGGCGGGCCCGATCCGCGCCGCGTCGAGCATGTGCCAGAGCTGCTGCGCAGCTCGGCGGACCTGGTGATCGACGGCGGTGAGCTGGCGGGAACCCCGTCGACGGTGATCGATCTGCGGGGATACGAGGAGGGGTCGGGCTGGTCGATTGCCCGCGCCGGGGCGGTGGCCGAGGAGGAGATCGCAGCCGTGCTGGGCTGAGCTCGTCGAGGCTCGTCTGCCGCCTCCGGCGCTGCTATCGTCGCGCCCAGTGAGCGAGCTGCCGCCTGACTTCTTCAATCGCCCGCTGGCCGAGGTCGACCCCGAGATCGCCGAGGTGCTCGCGCTGGAGCTCGACCGCCAGCAGCGGACGCTCGAGATGATCGCCTCGGAGAACTTCGTGCCAGTCTCGGTGCTCGAGTGCCAGGGCTCGGTGCTGACCAACAAGTACGCCGAGGGATATCCGGGCAAGCGGTACTACGGCGGCTGCGAGTACGTCGACGTCGCCGAGCAGCTGGCGATTGACCGGGCCAAGGAGCTGTTCGGCGCCGAGCACGCCAACGTGCAGCCGCACGCGGGCGCGCAGGCCAACGCCTCCGTCTACCACGCGCTGCTGGCGCCCGGCGACACGCTGATGGGGCTCGAGCTGGCCCACGGCGGTCACCTCACGCACGGGATGAAGATCAACGTCTCGGGGCGGCTGTACGACATCGCGCCCTACCAGGTCAACCGCGAGACGAGCCTGATCGACATGGACGAGCTCGAGCGGATCGCGCACGAGCGCAAGCCGAAGATGATCCTCGCCGGCTGGTCCGCCTACCCGCGCTTCCTGGACTTCGAGCGCTTCCGTGAGATCGCCGACGCGGTCGGGGCCTACCTGGTGGTCGACATGGCGCACTTCGCCGGCCAGGTCGCGGCGGGCCTGCATCCGAGCCCGGTGCCCTACGCGGACGTGGTCACGACCACGATCCACAAGACGATCGGGGGCGCCCGGGGCGGGATGATCCTGTGCCGGGAGGAGTACGCGCAGAAGATCAACTCCGCCGTCTTCCCGGGCCAGCAGGGCGGTCCGCTGGAGCACGTGATCGCCGGCAAGGCGGTGGCGCTGAAGATCGCCGCCTCGGAGGTGTTCCGGGAGCGCCAGCAGCGCACGCTCGAGGGAGCCCAGGCGGTGGCCACGCAGCTGCTGGGCGTCGGCCACGGGGTTAGTGTCCTCACCGGCGGCACCGACGTGCACCTGGTTCTGTGCGATCTGCGCGAGTCCGTGCTCGACGGCCAGCAGGCCGAGGACCGCCTGCACGAGGTCGGCATCACCGTGAACCGGAACGCCGTTCCGTTCGACCCCCGGCCGCCCGCCATCTCCAGTGGGCTGCGGATCGGGACCCCGGCGCTGGCGACGCGCGGCCTGCAGGCCGACGACTTCGTGGAGGTCGGCAGGATCATCGCCGCGGCCCTCGACCCGGACGGGTACGAGGATCGCCGGAACGAGCTGACCGAGCGCGCGGCCGCGGTGGCCGAGCGCTATCCGCTGTACCCGGGGCTGGGTGCGGCTGCCGTGGTGTAGGGGGGTTCGCGCTCCCTCGGCGCGCGGCTCCGGGTGGCGCTTGGCGGGCGCGGGCCGGCGGCGCCCGCGCTTCCTCGGCGGCAGCTCGAGGAGGCTCCGCCCGCCGTAGTGGCCAGGATCGCGCAGGCATTGATCGCCCGGCCGCCGTGACCGCTGGAGGCCTGCGGTCCTTGTCGGCTGCCATGCTACGGGCACGCCATGCGGTACTGGGACGCCGTGTATGCCTTCCTCGTAGCGATGGCCGCCGCCGCGCTGCTGACGCCGCTCGCGGCCCGGGCGGCGCGCCGCGTGGGCGCCGTGGACAAACCCAAGGACCGGGGCCTGGCGAGCAAGGAGACGCCGCTGCTGGGCGGGATCGCGATCCTGATCGGCGTGCTGATCGCGGCGGCCATCTGGCTGCCGGAGAGCCCCAACACACCCACGCGGGCGATCGTGCTCGGCGGGGTGGTGATCACGCTGGTGGGCGTGATCGACGACATCTGGGACCTGCAGCCGCTGCTGAAGCTGGTGGGGCAGATCGGCGCGGCGCTGATCGCGGTGCGGGCCGGCGTCAAGCTGACCGAGCTCACGGTCCCGTTTTTCGGCCTGCTCACGTTCCCGCACGAGGGGCCGACGCTGACGGTGATCTGGCTGGTGGGGATGATGAATGTGGTCAACTTCTCCGACGGCGTGGACGGGCTCGCGGCCGGGCTGTGCGCGATCGACGGGATCGCGTTCGCGATCATCGCGTTCGACCTGCAGGGCGGGGGAAGCGAGGCGGCGGTGCTGGCCGCGCTCACCGCCGGCGCCGCGCTCGGCTTCCTGGTCCACAACTTCCCGCCGGCTTCGATCTTCATGGGCGACTCCGGCGCCAACCTG
Source organism: Solirubrobacteraceae bacterium (assembly GCA_017882465.1). GTDB lineage: Bacteria > Actinomycetota > Thermoleophilia > Solirubrobacterales > Solirubrobacteraceae > Palsa-465. Next base: position 7,645 of record JADGPN010000010.1, on the reverse strand, counting down.
CTGGGCTACTTGCTGGGCGTGGTGGCGATCCAGGGCACACTGAAGACGACCGCCGTGGTCGCCTTGGTGGTGCCGCTGTTCATCCTCGCGGTGCCCTTCCTCGACACCGCCTTCGTGGTCGCCAAACGGCTCAAGTACGGCCGCAAGCCGTGGTCGGCCGACGCCAACCACTTCCATCATCGAATGGCGCGGATCGGCTTCAGCCAGCGCAAGACGGTCACCTACTTGTACGGCTGGACGCTGATGCTGGCGGGTCTGGCGATCGCGCTGCGGTTCATCCCCTACCACGATCACGGCCGGCCCCACCACTACCACTTCGGCTGGGTGATCGTGATGGTGGCCCTGTGCGCGCTGGCGCTGGCGGCCAGCGTGTACCTCATCTATGTGCTCGAGATCTTCAAGTTCAAGGGTCTGCGGACACGCGAGCTGCGTCAGCTCGACCCGGACACCAGTGAGCACGAGATCGATGCGCGGGTACGACGAGACCTGGAGACGGGCGAGTTCGAGCAGGTCGACGAGACCGGAGAGTTCGAAAGGGTGGAATAGTCCGGGCCGTGCAGGTCGCCAAGCTGGAAGCACCGAGGCCGTTCGTCACCGCCGACCTGATGACGGGGCGCTGAGCGCTGGCCGGGCTGCGGCGAGTCGAGCGGGTGGCGCTTGCGGTCACCGTCGTGCTGGCGGTGCTGGCCGGGGTGGCGCGCTACGCCGGCGGGATCTCGGACCAGATCGCGTTCGCGCTGGCGACGCTGGCGCTGGCCGCCCTGGCCTGGGTGGTGTCGTTCGCCACCGAACAGGCGAGCTACCGCTTCGGCCCGTCGGTGACGGGCGTCCTGCACTCGACGCTGGGCAACCTGCCGGAGTTCTTCGTGGTCCTGTTCGCGCTCGACGCGGGACAGGTCGTGGTTGCGCGGACGGCGATCCTGGGCTCGATCCTGGTCAACGCCCTGCTGGTGCTCGGGCTGGTGATCATCGCGGGAGCGCACCAGACGAAGGACGGGATCATGCGCTTCAACCCGCGGCTGCCCAACGACACCGCGACCCTGCTGCTGACCGCCTCGTTCATCATCGTCTTGGCCGGGCTGGCGAGCTCCTCCCATGACGCCGCCAGCCACCACCTGACGACGATCTCGGTGATCGGTGCCGTCGCCGTGCTCACGGTCTACGTGACGTGGCTGATGCAGTACCTGCGATCGCCGCAGGCGCCGCAAGAGGACTCCGGGCCGCAGCGCCTGCCACCGTCCCTGAGCGTCACGCTGCTGCTGGTGGCCGCCACCGCGTCGGCCTTCGTCTCGGATTGGTTCGTGCACGCGCTGGAGCCGACGATCACCACGCTGATGATCTCGCAGGCGTTCGCCGGGCTGGTGATCGTCGCGATCGCCGGCAACGCGGTGGAGAACATCGCCGGCGTCGTGCTCGCGTTCAAGGGCCAGGCCGACCTCGCGATCTCGGTGGTCAAGAACTCCGTGGCTCAGATCGCCGCCTTCCTGTACCCGGCGCTGGTGCTGGTCTCGCTGCTGACCTCGACCACGCTGACGTTCACCCTGGCGCCGGTCTACATCGGAGCCCTGTTCGGGACCGCGGTCATCGTGTGGCAGATCACAGGAGACGGAGAGGCGACCGTGTTCGAAGGCACGGCCCTGGTCGCCGCCTTCGTGATCCTGGCCACGGTCGCGTGGTTCGAGCCCTAGTCGAGCGGACCGGGCGGCGTGACCAGCAGGGGACGCCTCTCACCTGCTGCCCGTGTCCGCGCACATCCGTGGCGAGCCCGTGACCGTGCTATTCTGACGTTTACGTAAGAATCAGGTTCGTTGGCAGGAGGTCGTCTTGGCAACGGTCGAGCAGCAGCTTCCGGCCCGCAGGTTCGGGGCCCACGCACACGAGGACTCCTACAAATGGTGGGCGCTCTCGTGCACCAGCCTCGGCATGCTGCTCGCGACGATCAACTCGGGAACGCTGATCATCGCGCTCCCCAACCTCGAGCGGAGCCTGCATACCAGCCTGCTGGAGCTCGTATGGGTGATCCTCGTGTACATGATCGCCTCCACCGTGCTCGTGCTGAGCGCCGGCCGCCTGTCGGACCAATTCGGCCGCAAGCGGGCCTACGTGGGCGGGTTCGTGCTGTTCGCCGCTGCCTCGCTCGGCGCCGGGTTCGCCGCCAACGGCACGCAGCTGATCCTGTGGCGCATCCTGCAGGGCATGGGCGGCGCATTCCTGTTCGCCAACGCCGCCGCGATCGTCACCGACGCGTTCCCGCGTGAGCAGCTCGGCTTGGCGATGGGCACCAACACGATGGTCGCGGCCGTCGGGCTGGTGATCGGCCCGGTTCTCGGCGGCGCGCTCGTGGCCCTGTCGTGGCACTGGGTGTTCTGGTTCAACGTCCCGCTCGGTCTGCTCGGCGGCCTGTGGGGGGCAGTGGTGCTGCACGAGGTGACCGGCCGCTCCGAGGACCGCTCGTTCGACTTCGCCGGCACGATCACGTTCCTGATCGGGCTGACCGGCCTCGTGCTCGGGATCTCCAAGGGCGGGATCTCCGGCTGGAGCTCCCCGCTGGTGATCGGCGGCCTGATCGCCGCGGCGGTCATGCTCCCCTCGTTCGTGGTGATCGAGAGCCGCCACAGGGCTCCGATGCTCGACCTCAGCATCTTCCGCAACCGGCTCTTCTCCGCCGCCGCCGCCGCCGCGTTCATCAACGGGCTGGCGCGGTTCGCACTGATGTTCCTGTTCGTCTTCTACTTCCAGGGCGTGCAGGGAGACTCGCCGATCCTGGCCGGCGTCAAGCTCGCGCCGCTGGCCCTCGGCATGCTCGTCTCCTCGCCGGCCGCGGGCGTCTGGGCAGACCGGCGCGGCTCGCGCTCGATCGCGGTGCTCGGGATGCTGGTCACCGCGGCTGGACTGGCGCTGATGACCACGCTCGGCCGTGAGACGAGCTATCTGGACAGCGGCATCTACCTGTTCATCGTCGGCATCGGGTCGGGGATGTTCAACTCCCCGAACACGGCGGCGATGATGGGCGTCGTCGCTCCCCACCGGCGAGGCATCGCCGCCGGCGCCCGGGTGCTGGTGCAGAACACCGGAGCTGTGATCTCGATCGCATTCGTGCTCGCGATCGTGACTTCGGCGGTGCCGAAGAATGTGCTCTTCAGCGTTTTCTCGGGCCTGGCGAACCACATCTCCACGGCCCAGCTCGAGCCCTTCATCGCCAACATGCACGCGGCCTTGTGGACGCTCGCCGCGGTCTCGGTGCTGGGAGCATTCGTCGCCGCCGCGAGGCCCTCGCACCAGGAGGGCGGGCTCGTGGGCGAGAGCGTCGGGGAGGCAGCCGCGTCATGAGCGCCACCGCGGAGAAGCCTCTGCGCATCGGCGAGGTCGCCGAGCTGACGGGCACCACTCCCCGGACGATTCGCTACTACGAGGAGATCGGCCTGCTTCCGGGATCGGTGCAGCGGGGCCAGGGCAAGCACCGCTGCTACACGGAGGCCGACGTCGATCGCGTGCGCGAGATCGTCAGGCTCCGTGACCTGCTCGGGCTGTCGCTCGACCAGCTCTCCAAGCTGCTCGAGGCCGAGGCCGCGCGGGCCGGCCTGCGGCGCGAGTGGACCCAGGCCGGAAGCGCCCCCGAGCGACGGCGGATCATCGACGAGGCGCTCGGTCACATCGCGAGCCAGCTCGAACTGGTCCGCGGGCGCCGTCATCAGCTTGAGCAGCTGGAGGCCGAGCTGGTCGACCGCGAGCGCCTGCTCCACCAGCGGATCCAGGAGAAATGGCCTCGCCGAGGCGCCCGCGACGCTCGAGAAGAGCAGGATTGCGAGCGACAACGAAGTAACTAGGGGGCAGCGGTACGGTAGTTTCAGGTGGACGGTCGGACTGCGTCGCGACATACCCGTCTATCGGGCCTTCAGCCGCGCGACATTACTCCGACCACTCGGTACTCCGTGAGCGCTCCCTCGTCCCGCATATCCAGCTGGCTGCCGCGCTTTGCCGCCCTCGCGGCGGCGATCGTCGGGCTGGCCAACATCGCCTCGGCGCTGACGCCGAACATCCGCTGGCGGGGCCATCTGCTGCTGGACTTCGAGCCGGTCGAGGCGATCCGCCTGTTCCACGCGCTCGCCCTGCCGGCCGGGACCGCACTGCTGCTTGTCGCTCCCTACCTGGCCAAACGCCGCCGCCGAGCCTGGCAGGCGGCGATGGTCCTGATGCTCGCCCTCGGGTTCGTCGACCTGCTCAAGGGCCTCGACTTCGAGGAGGCGGCGATCACCTGGACCGCCGCCGCCATCCTGTGGTTCAGCCGCTCTTCGTTCCAGGTCCGCCATGACCCGATCACGCTGCGCTCGGCGATCTGGCGCGTCCCGGTGCTGGGGTTGATCGGCGTGACGGTGGCGGCCGTGGCCGCCTGGGCCTCGCAGGGCCGCCCGTCGGTCGGCACGGTGGCGCGCGAGACGGGCGACCTGCTGCTGTGGCGCGGCGGTCCGATCCACTTCCAGGATCACGTCGCGCTGCACCACCACTTCGCCTGGATCCCGCTCAGCGTCCACCTGATCGCCCTGGGGACGCTGCTCGCCATGGCCTATGTGATCTTTCGGCCGCTGGCCGCCCCCCGGGCGCTGCCCGGCCCGGCGGCACGGGACGCGGCGGCCGAGCTGGTCCGCTCCCACGGCACGGACACGCTCTCGTTCTTCAAGCTCCGCGAGGACAAGCACTACCTCTTCAGCCACGACGGCCACGCATTTGTCGGCTACCGGATCGCGAACGGCGTTCTGCTGCTGTCCGGCGACCCGGTCGGCCCCTCATCCTCGCTCCCGGGCCTGCTCCGCGAGCTGCGGCGGTTCGCCGACGCCCGCGGGCTCAAGCTGGCAGCGGTCGGCGCCAGCGAGGCCATGTGCGAGCTCTACCAGCAGATGGGGCTGCACACGATCTACCTCGGTGATGAGGCGATCGTGGAGCTGGGCACGTTCTCCCTCGAGGGCCGGGCGATACGCAAGATCCGGCAGTCGGTGAGCCGACTGACCAAGGCCGGCTACCAGGCCGAGCTGCACGAAGTGGACGGTCTGGACGCCGGCACCGTGGCCGAGCTCGAGGCCGTGCTCGAGCGCGGGCGGGAGGGCGCGCCCGAGCGCGGGTTCTCGATGGCGATGGACTCGATCCGCGGCGATCACGCCGGGGACACGCTGGTGGTCGTGGCCCGGGACTCCGACGGCGCCGTGCGAGGCGTTCTGCATTTCGTGCCCTGCTACGGGCGCGCGGCCGTCTCGCTCTCGTTCATGCGCCGGGATCCCGGCACCCCCAACGGACTCGTCGAGTTCCTCGTCGTGCGCGCGATCGAGTTGCTCCGCGAGCGCGGTCTGCAGGAGATGTCGCTCAACTTCGCGGCCTTCGCAAAGTACCTGCACAGCCCCGAACGCCCCTCCGAGCGCCTGCTCGGCAAGCTGGCCTCGCTGGCCAACCCGTTCTTCCAGATCGAGAGCCTGTACCGCTTCAACGCCAAGTTCTTCCCCCGTTGGGAGCCTCGCTATCTGGTCTACGAGGGGGCGCTGGGGCTGCCCCGCGCGGGCATTGCCGCGATGCGGGCGGAAGGCCATCTGCCCAAGCCCGGCTTCCGCGATCGCGCCGCATCGGGGCCCGAGAAGCTCCCGTCGGGCGACGGGCCGCGCATCGCGGCCTGACCTCACCGCGCGTCGCGGCCTGACCTCTGCGGAGGGCTGCCTGCCATTTGGCGTGCGGCGTTGCGCCGTCGAACGATAGACTGGGCATTGCCGTCATGGCGAGGGATTTGCGGGGTCCGCTCGGGGCCCAAACCCCTCGAACCGGAATGTTCCGCCCATGGCGCCGTGTCCAGATGCCCAGAACCAGATCTCTAGAGGACCGTCCCAGCGATGGGCGAGCGATCAGCCAATGGCGGCCCCGCCGCAGGAGCGCCGCTGGCCGCCTTGATCACGCCTCGTGCCGGAACCGGTCTCGATCTGGTGGCGCGATTCGGTGCTCCGGCGCCGTCCGCGACCCTCGGGGCGTTGGTGGGACTCGGGGTCGCGTCCAGCGTCATCTACCAGCGGTATAGGGACCTCTGAGGAGATGGTCGTCGTCCGCTACTTCGATTTCGTCGTGCTCGCGCTCGCGCTGCCGATCTTCCTCGTCGCCGGTCTCCCGATCGTCGGCTACATCACCGCGGCTGCCGCCTGGATCGGCCAACGGGCGATCCAGATCGCGACCAACCGCCGGGCAGCTGCGAGCAAGGACCCGCGCACCGTCGTCGGGCTGATGGCCGGGAGCATGATCGGCCGCGGCTGGCTCGTGGCCGCGGCGATCTTCATCGTCGGCGTCACCGTGTCGAGCAAGGCGGGACTCGCGGCGGCGGTCCTGTTCATCGCCCTGTTCACGATCTACTTCACGACCAACATGATCCTGCGCCCGTTCGACCAGGCGCCGAACACGTTCGACCAGGGACCGAAGCCATCATGAGCCGCCGCGCCAAGCTGCTCCTGTTCGCCGTCGGCCTGCTGGCCGTGGTGATTCTCCTGTACGTCATCTTCGGCTCGGCCGGCCAGAACAACGACTTCCAGCCGCAGAACGAGTTCAAGCTCGACCCATGGCTGTCGATCAAGATCGGAGGCGTCGACCTGTCGCTGAACAAGGCCGTTCTCTACCTGATCCTGGCGATGGTCTTCACTGTCGGCACGATGACCTGGGTCGCACGCAAGATGGCCGCGCGCCCCAACCGGGTGCAGACGGCGGTCGAGACGGCCTACGAGCTGATGCGGGACAACATCACCGCGGGCAACATGGACGAGCAGATGGCCAAGCGCTGGTTCTCGTTCATCGGAACCCTGTTCCTGTTCATCTGGTTCTCGAACATGATCGGCTACCTACCGCTGCCGACGGCTACCGAGCACAAGGTCAACATCTTCGGCGCCCACATCCCGAGCTTCGCGCTGTACGCCGCCACCGCCAACATCTCGGTCACGCTGATCCTGTCGTTCGTGGTCTGGATCGCGTACCACGTCGAGGGGATCCGGGCCAAGGGCTTCGTCGGCTATTTCCGGGGCTGGCTCCCGGCCGGGACCCCGAGGGGCCCCGGTGGCCTCGGATACGCCGGGATCTTCCTGATCGAGGTGATCTCGCAGTTCGTGCGCCTGATCTCGCTCTCCGTGCGACTGTTCGCCAACATCCTGGCCGGCCATCTCCTGATCCTGTTCATGGGCGGCGGCCTCGTCGTCCTGCTTGGCCTAGCCGCGCTGGGGCCGATCACGTTCGTCGTCGCCGTGGCCTTCTTCATGTTCGAAGTCGTCCTGATCGCGACGCTGCAGGCATTCATCTTCGCCACGCTGGCATCGATTTACTTTGGCGGCGCGACCGCCGCCGCCCACTAGATCCGGAGGAACACGAAGCAATGACCACCACCCTTTTGCAGTCCCTGGTTCATTTCGCCGCCACGATTCCTGAGAATGAGGCGATTGCTCGTAAGGCGGGTAAGGCGATCGCGCTTGGTGTGGGTGCCGGCTTGGGGACGATCGGTCCCGGTATCGGAGTGGGTTTCATCTTCGGGAAGGTGATTGAGTCGGTGACTCGTCAGCCGGAGATGCGTGATGAGATCACGTCGATTCAGTGGCTCGGGTTCGCGTTGACGGAGGCGATCGTGTTCTACGCCTTCATC
>JADGPN010000354.1 GCA_017882465.1 Solirubrobacteraceae bacterium | reverse complement strand
GCGCTCGCCGAGCTGCTCGACGCGATCCGCCAAGGCGGACGGGAGGCCTACCGGCGCCTGTTCGAGGTCCTGCGTGAACTGAAGACGCTCGAAGCCGGAACCGACCTCTACCGACAGGCGCTCGCCGAGCTCGCCCGCGCCCAGGGAATCGTCCTCGGAAATGTCGGCGTGTTCGTCGACGCGAGCGTCGACCCGGAGACGCTGACCCACTCGAAGGCGGCGCTCGCGACCGCGCTCGTCCGCCAGGGCATCGTCGCCGAGGCCGTTCGTGGCGGCGGGGATGGGCTGCCGCTGCTGCGCGGCGTCACCGCCCAGACGCTCGCCGGGGTCGCCGGCGAAGAGCAGGGTGATCGTGTTCGGCGAGCGCATCTGGTGCCTGCGCCAGCTCGCCCGCACGCTGCGCGAGCGCCACAGCGTAGAGGCGCACGTCGCCGACGGCAGCATCGACCCGCACCAGTTCGAGACGCTCAAGCGGGCGTTCGTCGCCGGCGAGTTCCCCGTCCTGTGCCTCTCGCGCGTCGGGCAGGAGGGCCACGTGCGCCGCATCGGCGGCTGAGTTGAGCGTGAAGACCGCAAGGTCCTGATCCGGGGCTGTCGAGAGGCCCCGTGCGTACCCGGCTTACCCCGGCCCGGAGACGGGCTGTCACTCCGAAAGGAGCGGGGGACCATCGCATGCCGGGAAAAGGCGGAAGGCGGCGAAGCCAAGGTAGCCGCTGCCCGTCAGCGCAAGACGTACATGGTGAGAGCTGGATTGCCCAAACCCCAGTTCCGTTGGTTTCGTCGTGGACGGTGGCGCAGCCTCGGCTGACGCGCCATCCCGGGCGATTGGGCGGTCTGTGTGACCTGCCGCCCAACTCGACTCGTCTGGCTTGCCCCTGTACGGGGGTCAAGGAACGAACGGGGCACCTACCTACGTCGCATCTCACTCAGTTCGTAAATGCGGGATCGCCTAACCAGGCCGGGCGGCTTCGGCTGTCCTGTCCTGCATGGCGACGGAGGCTCCGTAGTACCCAAATGCCCGCCGTAATGGGCGGGACAGCCCGGGTCGTCGTGGAACAACGGCGGCCCGGGATCGGCTCGGCCGATAAGCGACCCGTGAGGGTCCGCGAAACGGCTCGGGTCGAGGGGAAGGGAGCCAGCTTCAACAGGTTCCACCAACGACAACAGGGGGTTTGCTGATGCAACCCGATGCTGTGCATAGACGGTTGGAAGCACTCTCAACCATCGCTACCGAGGACAAGCCGGTCAACGGGCTGTTCCGCCTGCTGGCCAGCCCGGTCATCTGGGAGATGGCGTACGCGAGCATCCGCACCAACAAGGGCGCGATGACTCCCGGCGTGGACGGGTTGACGATCGAGGCGCTGACGCCTGATCGCATCCAGTCGATCATCGACCAGGTTATGACCGGGACCTACCGCTTCTCCCCGGTGCGACGCGTTTACATTCCCAAGCCCAACGGCGGCAAGCGGCCACTCGGAATCCCCACTGCGGGTGACAAGTTGGTCCAGTCCGCCTGCCGGCTGATCCTGGAGCGGATCTACGAGCCCGTGTTCAGCGATCGCAGCTTCGGCTTTCGGCCGGGCCGGTCGTGCCTCACGGCGCTCAGCGAGATCAAGCAGACCTGGAACGGCGCGGTGTGGCTGATCGAGGCAGACCTTCGGGACTGCTTCGGCAGCTTCAATCATTCGCGCCTGCTTGCGCTGCTCGCCCAACGGGTGCAGGACAAGAACTTCCTGCGCCTGATCGGCGGGATGCTCAAGGCGGGCTACCTGGAGGACTGGCAGTACCACCGGACCTTCAGCGGCACGCCCCAGGGCGGCGTGATCTCACCCCTCCTCGCCAACGTCTACCTCCACGAACTCGACGAGTTCATGGAGCGGCTCGTCCAGGACTACTCGCGCGGCACCAAGCGTGCCGCGAACCCCGAGTACACCCGGCTGGCGAACCGGCTGCGGACGGCGCGCGACCAGCGCGACCGTCTCGGCCGGGACGCTGACCCGGAAGCGATCGCCGACGCCGACGCGAAGATCGCCGATCTTGCCCGGCAAACGCGCTTGCTGCCGTCCAAGGACGCCTTCGATCCGAACTACCGGCGCGCTTGGTACGCGCGTTACGCCGACGACTTTCTGCTCGGCACGGTCGGAACGAAGGAAGAAGCCCTCGGGCTCAAGACCGCGATCACCGAGTTCATTGCTGAGCTCGACCTTGCGATCGCGCCCGAGAAGACGCGCGTGGTCAAGAGCGAGAAGGGCGTTGTCTTCCTGGGCTATGAGGTCCGGGTTGATAACCCCAAGCGGATGACGCGGGTTACGGTCCACAACCGGACCGTGACCAAGCGAATGGCCAGCCGCCAGATCACTCTCGCGGCCCCGTTCGCGCGGCTCCGCAGGTTCGCGAACTCGCACGGCTACGGCAGCCTCGACACGCTTAACGCGTCGTCGCGGTCCAGCCTGACGTCGATCGAGGACGCGGAGATCATCTCGCTCTACAACGCCGAGATCCGCGGGCTGCTGGGTTACTACCAGCTTGCCCGCGGCGCGTCAGGCAACGATCTCAACCGGCTGGTCCACCTCTGGCAGACCAGCCTCCTGAGAACGCTGGCGCACCGCCACCGCTCGACCGTCACCGCGCAAGCGAGACGGCTGAAGAGCAACGGCAACTCGGTGGCCTACCGCACCCAGACGGGAAAGACGCGCCGCATCAAGATGTGGGACTGGTCGGACTTCAAGACAAGACCGATCAGCGACTGGCGGATCGACCGCGTGCCCTCCAACTGGCAGGCATACGCGGGCGATCGGGTCGGGATGGTCCAGCGCCTCGGCGCCGAGCACTGCGAGCAGTGCGGGGCGACCGAGAACCTAACCATCCACCACATCCACGCGATGCGGGACACCAAGGACCTGACGGCCATTCAACGCCGTCGGTCCGCCCGAATCCGCAACACGGTCGTGCTCTGCGATACGTGCCACCGCGCACGCCACGGCATCACGACCAGCGCGATTGAAGAGAGCAGTTGAAGTGGAGAGCCCGGTGATGGGAAACCGTCACGCCGGGTTCGGTGGGGGGCGGAGGCACGTACCGGCCTGACAGCCGGTCGTGACCCCGCCTACCCAACAACCTCCAGAACGCGTCGGTGCTCTGCCACCTCGACCTGCCGTGGCTACCCAGTGGCCTCGAGCAGCGCGTCGGGCGGGCGGCCCGACCCGGCGCGGCCCGTGCGCACGTGCAGACCTACATCCCGTACATCCGCCGCGGCGGGATCGAGCACGTCGTCTCGGTGCTCGCCGCGCGCGGCGCCGAGCACCACCAGATCCTCGACAGCTTCGAGGGCGTCCACGCCGCCGAGAGCACCGTCGCGACCCAGCTCTCAGAGATCACCGGGCAGGTCGCCGACAGCAAGGACAACGCCGGCTACGCCGCGACCGCCGCCCGGCTGAGGGTCGCCGCCAGCGTGTTCGGCAACTGAACCCCCACGACTACGATTGGAGGCTCGTTACATGCTCGTATTTCGCTTACTTTCGTCTACACTGAGGCGTATGTCGCTTGCGTACGCCGATGAGGCGATCCATCTACGCGAGGTCGCCGCTCTGAGCGACCGGGACATCGCGCGAGCGACCGGCTCGGGCGTGAGCACCGTGTCCGCGTGGCTGCGGCGCGAGCGTGCGCCCCGCGGGCGGCGCGCCGAGCGGCTCGTCGAGCTCTCAGCGATCGCCGACCGGCTCACCGCCGTGCTCGGCGCCGAGCGGGTGCCGGTCTGGCTGAACAAGCCGATTCCGGCGCTTGAGCATCGCAAGCCGCTGGACGTGATCGCCGCGGGCGGCTACGAGCAGGTCTCGCGCGTGGTCGCCGAGCTCGAGTCGCCGACCTTCGGCTAGCACCGTGCCGTCGCAGATACCCGAGGTCCCGACGACCGGGGTCTGGTACCGGCACGTTCCGGCCGACGCGCCACCGATGCCGGGACACCCGGCGCCGGACGGGCGCTGGCAGCGCGGCGAGCAGCTCGCCGGCCTGTACCTCGCCCAGGACCCCGACACGATGTGGGCGGAGTGGTATCGCGCGCTCGCCGAGCTCGGCGAGCCGCCCGACCTCCGTCTCCCACGCGACCTGTGGCGGTTCTCGCTGAACCTGCAGCGAGTCGCCGACCTGTCCCGGTCCGCGGCGCTAGGGGCGCTCGGCCTGCCGGACCCCAAGCCAGATCGGGCGCAGTGGCCGGCGTTCCAAGACGCCGGTGCACGACTCGCGGCCGATGGGTTCGAGGGCGTTCTGTTCTGCTCGAGCGCCCGTCCCGCCGGCCTGTGCGTGTGCGTGTTCGGGACCGGCGCGGGGTTCGCAGGCGTGCGGCCCGAGGGCAACCCCAAGCGGATCAACGCCGCGCCCGTGCCGCCGCGCGGGATGCGCACCTAGCGCCCCACGGCGCACAACGACCAGCACCAACTGACTGAGCGCTCGCCTCGGCGGGCGCTCGCCACATCTGACCAACGTTCAAGCAAGGAGACGCGCATGAGCGCAATCACCGCTGCCCTGTCGCAGATCGACCGGGTGGCCGCCGAGGGAGACCTCGCCCCCGACCCAGCCGCGCCGCTCGAGCTCGAGACGGCGTCCGATCCGATTCTGCTGACGGACGGCAAACGGATCTACCCACCGTGCCTGCACGGCCAGCCGATCGACGAGCTCGCCCTCGCCCTGCTCGACATGCGCG
>JADGPN010000353.1 GCA_017882465.1 Solirubrobacteraceae bacterium | reverse complement strand
CGGGCCTTGGCTTGCAGCTCGTCGAGGTTGACCAGCCGCCGGCGGCAGCCCAGGTCCCCGGCGTCGTTGACGACGGTCTCGATGCGGAGCGCTCTCCCCTCGCCGGGTAGGCCGGGCGCATTGCTGCGCCCGGCCCCCCTCAGAACCCGTTATGTGGAATTCCACATAACGGGTTGTATGTCCCGCGGACGGTTATGTTGAAGACGCGCTCGACCGCCGGGGTTTTCCCTGCTCAGCTGGTTTTGGGATGGTGATTCGTTCAACATAATCACAGCCCGTCGAGGAACGCGAGGAGCGTGTCGGATGGTCGGTATCTGCCAGGCTTGGTTCCGAGCGGGGCGGTCCGCGCGATCGCTTGTTCCTTGAGAGCGGGGTCGGCGTGCTCGTAGATGTGCGTGGTCTGGGTGCTCTCATGCCCGAGCCACAACGCGATCGTCGCGATGTCCACGCCCTTGGCGCGCAGCAGCATCGCGTTGGTGTGCCGCAGCGTGTGCGGGGTGACGCGCTTGGCTTGAAGTGACAGGCAGTTGCCGGTTGCGGTGGCGGTGTGCTTGGCGACGATCACGCCGACCGTGTAGCGGCTCAGCGGCCGGCCTTGACGGGTTGGGAACAGCGGCTCCTGAGGCTGGTCTTGGCGTTCTTTGATCCACGCGCGTAGGACCTTGACGGTCTCGGCGGTCAGGGTTGTGGCGCGCCTCTTTCGGCCTTTTCCCAAGACCCGGATGTGAGCTGCGGTGCCGAGGTGAACGTCTGAGACGCGCAGGCCGGTGAGCTCGGAGACGCGCACGCCGGTCTGGATCATGAGCGCGAGCAGTGCGTGGTCGCGGCGCCCGAGCCAGGTGCGTTTGTCGGGTGCGGCGAGCAGCGCCGCGATCTCGTCGCGATCGAGGTAGCAGACGGTGTTGCGCTCATACCGCTTGGTCGGGATCGCCATCACCCTGGCGATCGTGTGCGCGTGCTCGGGGTGCTCCAGCGCCGCGAACCGGTAGAAGGAGTGGATCGCGCCGAGGCGGGCGTTGCGGGTTCTCGGGCTGTTGCCGCGGTCTTGTTCGAGATGCTTGAGGAACGCGCCGATCAGCGGCGCGTCGAGATCGTCGATATCCAGCACGAACGGCTGTTTGCCGGTCTGCTCCTGGGCGAAGCGCAACAGCAGCCTGAACGTGTCTCGGTAGGCGGCGATCGTCTCTGGGCTTGAGCCGCGCTGGGTGATCAGACGGTCGGTGAAATAGGCCTGGAGCGCGGGTGCGAGCGCGGTCATGAGAGCACCTCCGGCGGCTGCTCCAGCCGGCGGCTGATCAGCTCAAGCAACTCGGGGACCGCCTCCAGATACCAATACGTGCTGGATGGGTCCACATGCCCGAGGAATGCGGAGAGCAGCGGCATCCGCCGGTCGATGTCCTCGCCAGCCTCAAACCAGTCGAGCAGCGTGCGCACGGCCAGGGCATGTCGGAGATCGTGCGGGCGGGGTCGGGCGCGAGCGCCGCGGCCGTCTAGGCCGATCTCGCGGATCAGGGTGGTGAAGGTCCGGTTGAGCTCGCCACGAGGGACTCGTCGACCTCGCGCGCCGATGAAGAACGCCGGCGTGGCCGGCGTCGGGAAACGAGCGTCGCGCAGCCGCGCGTAGTCGCGCAGCGCCCGGATCGTGCTGGGGTGCAGCGGCACCTCACGCTGTTTCTTCTGCTTGCCCGCTCGGACATGCACCACGCCGTGGCGCAGATCGACGTCCTGGCGGTCAAGCGCGAGCGCCTCCCCGGGACGCATCCCGGTGACCGCCAACAGCCCGATCAACGTCTGATGACGCGCCGCGCGCAACGGCGGGCTGAGCTTCCCGGCGGCCGCGATCAACGCCGCGATCTCCTTCTCGGTGTAGATGAACGGCGCGATCCGCGGACGATGCCCCGGCAGCAGGTCCTTGGAGGGAACCTCGCTCGCCGGGTCGATCGTCGCGAGATGGCGCGCGAACCCGCGCACCACCGACAGCCGCTGGCGCCAATAGTGCGGGTGCGCGCCCGCCGGCATCCGCGCCCAACTGAGCGCCAGTTCCGTGGTGATCCGCTCAGCGCCCGCCCGCTCGAGGAACTCCACGAAGCCTTCCAGCAGCCGGCCGTCCTGGGGCATCTCGAACCCGAGCCGACGACGCAGGCGCAGATAGTCAGCCAGGGCATCGCGCAGCGTCATGCCGCACCACCTTCCGGCGACGGCCACGGACGCGCGAGCGCCCGCAGCGCCTGGCGGTCGACCTTGGCATATATGGCGGTGGTCTTCTGCTCGCGGTGGCGCAGCACCTGGCCGATCTCCGCCAGCGACGCGCCCTGCCTGAGCATCTCGGTCGCCGCGGTATGCCGCAACCGATGAGCGCCCACGCGCGAAAGCCCCGCCCGGGTGCACGCCTCCCGCACGATCCACCCGATCGTGTGCGGCGCCAGCCCCCGAAGCGGCGCGGTCATCCGCACAAACAGCGCTCGGCTCTCGCACCGCGGGCGACGGCGAAGATACGACACCAACGCTTCACCAACGTCCACCGCCAGCGGCAGCACGTCCTGCCGGGAGCCCTTGCCGCGGACCAGCAGCTCGCCGGCCCGCCAGTCGACATCCTCGAGCCTGATCGCTGCGACCTCGCCGCGGCGCAGCCCAAGCCGTGCCAGCAACAACAGAATCGCGTAATCGCGACGCCCCACTGTCCGCCGCCTATCGCATGAGGCCAAAAGCTTGCGCACCGCCGCCGGCTCAAGGCCGCGCGGCAACGTCCGATCGCGCAGATCAGCGACCGAAGGAACCGCCCACACAAGCGGCGCCTCGATCAGCCCCGCCAGGTGCAGGAAGCGCAGAAACGACCGCAGCGCGCTCGCGAGATCCCGCGCGCCCGTCACGCTGCGCTTCGCGCACTCCGCGACCAGGAACATGCTCACCTCCGCCGCCGACAGCCACTCCAACGCCGGCTCGTCCAGGCCCTCCCGGCCAGCCAAGAACAAACGCGCGGCCGGGAGATACGCATCACGGACCGTGTGCTCCGCCAGACGCCGCTCGATCCGCAGATACCGACCGTAATCGGCCAGTAACTCCTCCACCGGACCGCTCGCGACCGGCGCCGCCGGCGTCACCATCATGCCCAGCCCGCGCAAGTACTCCAGCGGCAGGACGAGGCTCTGCGACGAGACCCACGTCACAAGACCCCGCGCGCGCCGAGACTCAGCAAACCGGCCAGCATGCTCGACCGTCAACTCACCCGCATCAAACCCCTCACGCTCAAGCCAACGGCTCAGCTGATCGAACTGACACAGCCTGCTCGCCGTCGCCGACGATGAATACGCCCGAGACCGCAACCACGCCTCGAACCCCGCCGCGAACGGCGCCAACGGCCCCGCCACCACCGGGAACCACACCCGCTTGCCCATCGCTGCCTCCAATCGGATCGCACAACACCAATCCGAGAAGCCTCGACAAAACGGCCACGATTATGTTGAACACATCACCCGTAGAAATAACGCTGAGCAGGGAAAACCCCGGCGGTCGAGCGCGTCTTCAACATAACCGTCCGCGGGACATACATCCGGACGTGCACGTTTCCGCGCATCCGGCTCAAGCAAGCCCTGTAGGCAGGTAGGCGGGCAGAAGCGCCGGGCTGTTGCCGTGGCGGCAGTTGGCGTGTATGAGACGGAGGTCAGCCCTGTCCGACGTGCCGGTCCGCGCAGCGGTCTTGACGATCGCGGTGCGGTTGGTCGCCAGCCAGTGTTCCCATTGTTGCGGGAGTTGCGGGCGGTCTTCGACAGCGTCGAATGTTCCTTTGCAGATCGGGCAGCGACCATCCTGGGCTCGGAGGAGCCTGAGGGTGGTGTTGTTGATCGGCAGGGTTGCTCGGCGTCGGCGCCGGGTCCAGTATTCGGTCAGGGATGGGTCGTCGGGAGACGCCCGGCCCGGAACGATCTGGTGTCGGATGATGGATGTCCAGGCGAACTTGTGGAGGTAGGAGCCGCGTTGGCGGTTGCCGAACACCCATCGGTCCTGCCGGGACTTGTCGAACCGGTCGAAGTACCGGGAGATGACCCAGCGCTTCGATTTGTTCGGATGGCTGAGTCTTGCCCACTTGTAGGTGAGCTTCCACAGGTAGCGGTCCAGCGCGTTGAACGTATCGCTGGCGACCTGTGTCCGGTAGTAGGCCGCCCAGCCCCTGATGATGGGGTTCAGGCGTTTGATTACGCCGGAGACGTTGACCCCGCGAAGGGATCGCATCTCCGCGCGCAGCCGTTCCCGGATCCGTCTGATGGCCGCGCTGCTCGGTTTGATCAGCGGCTTTTGGCCGTATCGGCGGACGTTGAATCCCAAGAAGTCAAAACCCTCATCGAGGGTGACGACCTGCGTCTTATCCTCGTTAACGAGAGACCTCTGGGCGCCAGCCATGCCGCGAGCCGCGCCTTGATCTGTTCGGCCTGCTGCCTGGGTGAGACCGGCGTCTGCGTCCACCAACCCGGCGTCAGCTACGGAAGTCCCAACGGCTGGTTCCCGATGCATGACGGCAACAGCGTCGTGACCGAGATCAACGGTGATTGGATCGATGTGCTGAGTCCCGACGGGCGTGTGCTGAGCTCAACCAACGCACCTGGATTCAGCTACCCATCGGACACCAACGAGGTCAGGCCGGGCGTGCTGCTCTCCGCTGACTACACCGATCCCGGGGCCATCCCGTCAACGGCGTCCGGCC
>JADGPN010000352.1 GCA_017882465.1 Solirubrobacteraceae bacterium | reverse complement strand
GACCCCGCTGGTGCAGCTTCCCTACTCGCAGCTGACGCCCGGAGCCGCGGAACTAGCCCGAATGCAGGACTCCTTCCGCTAGCCGTACTTCCCGGAAAGTGCCGGACAACCTCAGAGCATCGGATTGCGGATAGGAGGGTCCTGCGGCTGATCCAGAAGTGGCTGGCCGCGGGGGTCGTCGTTGCCCTGCGTGCGACTGAAAGGAAGGCCGCCGGAGTCGGCTCGTGGCTGCCCTGGTTTGCGCTCATTCCAGGCACGGGGACTAGCGTGCGATTTGCAGCGCCGGCGCGCCCCTGCAAGCGGTCCAGTGCTTGCTGGCGCGACCTCGGAGCAAGCAAGACACGGCGGAAGCGGCCGCGCCCGGCGTGGTCGGCTTCGTGCATCTCTGGAACGATTCCGATCATTCGCGAGCGGCGGTGTCGGGCGCCGGCATGATGGCTCCAGTTCGTTCCAGTTCGTTCCAGTTCGTTCCAAGCGAGAAGAGCGGTTGGCGTCGCCGGTCACTACTGCTTGACGCCGGCGTGCTTGCTGATCCGACCAGCTGGGGACGCGACTACACGCAGATGGAGGGCATTGCCGCGATGTCCGACCCCTGCCCGCGGCGTGCGATCATCGAGCACCTCACACAACCCTCGGCTCGCCAACTGCCGGTCCGCCCGGCGGCGCCCGTCCCGGCGACCTGCCGGCGCGCCCCGTTGTCTTCCCCGCCCGGGGCCAACCCGTTTACGGCCGACCGGGCCACGATCCAGTTCGTCAAAGAGCGTGGCATCCCCGACCGCCGGCTCTACGCGGTCACCTTCGACGACCAGCAACACGACAGCTGGTTCTGGCTCATCGCGGCCGAGCGCGACCACACCGGCCGCTGGGTCCCGACGTGGCTGGAGGGAGCGGACAGATCCCGCAGCGGCTGGGGAGGAGACCGCTTCTACGCCGGCGGAGAGGTCCACACCGCCGGCGCTGACCTCGGCCAAGTCCGCCCTCACGCTGGCCGACGCAACCCAACTCACGGACAACGCCGATGCCGGCATCGCGCTATTCCTAACCGATCAGCCCGCAGAACCAGCCACCGTGGACATCTACGACGCCAACGGACGACTCCTCGCAACCCACGCCGGCTTCTGAGCCGACAAGATCAGCCAAAGGCCGCGGACTTACGACCGAGGCCGCTTAGCCGCGGGGGGGGCGGGCGTGTCGTTCCGGGTTTGGGGTGATGATCACTCCGTCGGCGGGGTACAGGATCGACTCGTGCTGCTCATCCCACTGCACGCGGTAGTGCTCGTGCCCTTGCCGTCCGAGCAGCTCGGCGATCTGTCCGCGGCGAGCTGACTGACCGTGCAACCCGCGCGTTTCGATCCAGTCGCCTACGTGTGGGTCAGTGGTTGGGTGCTTTGCGGCCATCTGTTTCATCTCCATGGTCTAACCGTCTGACGCGACGCTTGGCATCGGGGTCAGGCGCTGAATGGGGTTGCGAGCTGGCGAATTGCCTGGGTGGAGCCGGCCGAAGACGCCGCGGCCGGCTCCAGCGAGCTGTGATTGTTAGGCGGCGGTCGGGGTGATCGTGACCGTGTCCTTCTTGGCCTCCTTGGCGAGCGGGATCGTCACTTCGACGACGCCGTCGTGCGTCTCGGCCTTGATCTGCTTGGCGTCGACACCCGCCGGGAGCGCCATTGAGCGGGAGAAGGACCCGTAGTGGCGCTCGCGCCGCACGTAGTTCTTGTCCTTCTCCTCCTTGCTCTCCTCGTGCTCGCCGGACACCGTGAGGATGTCGTCCTGCACCTCGATCTTGACCCCCTCGGGCTTGATCCCGGGGATGTCGGCACGCACGACCAGGTTCCCGTTCTCGCGCTCGACGTCGATCGCCGGCATCCAGCCGCGCTCACGACCGTACGAGAGCTCGCCGAGCATGTGATCGAACCGCGTGCGCAGCTCGCTGAGCTCGGCGAACGGATCCCAACGTGTGAGTGTTCCAGGCATGACTACCTCCTGAGGTAGTTGTTGTTGTTGTAGGTCCGCTGCTTGACACCTGGGTGACCTCTTGGTCTTCAGTCCGGGGTGCTGGCGTGCTGACGGCGTTCGCATGAGGATTCGCCGTGACCGTCGACGAACTGGCGGTGAAGCATGCGGTGATAAGCATCGAACACGATCAGCTCGCACGGCCGCCTGCTCGCGGCGCACAGATACCCCACGCGTGTCGCATCGTCGAGCGTCTCGCACGTGACCCGCTCGCGCTGGTTTGGCAACGCGATCTCCCAGTCGCCACGTCCGTTGAGGCTCACGCGCACGGCGATCTGATCCGAGGGCGCTCCTCTCGGGATGCTTGGTTCAGCGCGAGCTGTCATCGCAGCCCGTCTTCGGCAAGTCCGCATGTCGGTTCGTTACGGCCGCCGACGGCGTGCGCATGCGATATCCCAGCGTCTTGTGCCCGTCGGGGTGCTCGCAATATCCGCGCTCGACGTCGTAGCCGGCGAGTTGGAGCGCGTACACCGCCTGGGCGGGCGCCTGAACCCCACCATCCAGCAACTCGGCGACCGTCAGCGTAGCGCCCCGGTCGGCCTCCAGCAGCGCCAACAGGCGCGCGATGTTGCGGTCCCCCAAGCTTTGCGGCCGTGTCCGGCCGGTGCCAGATGGCGGCGCGAGCACCGGACCGCGCGTAGGTTCCAGACCGGTCTTGGCCGGCGGTCGCGGCATAGCCGGATCGGTTGCGTGGATCGTGAGGTCGGCGGCAGCTGCGGGCGCGGCCGTCACTTGGGGCTCGTCGGGTCGGTCGCGGTGAGGATGCGCGGCGCGGCGCGCGGCACGTGGCCGTCGCGATACAGCACGGCGGCGCGCGGCACGTGGCCGTCGCGATACAGCACGGCGGCGGGCAGCCCGGAGGAGTCGGGCGCTCGCAGTGGAATCGTCAGGCCGCAGAGCCAAGACTCACGCTCCTGAGCGATCCGCGGCGATCGCGTACATGCGTGGTTCGGGGCGCGCGGCTAACCGAGGGAGACCTCCCGCGGCATCAAGCAATGCGGTTGCCCTGCCCGGGACGCCATCCCGGTTGGGGCGCCGTCGGGCGGCGTACAGCCGCTGTGAGCACTGCGGGCAGCACTCGCCGACCGCCCACAGGACGGCTAGCAGGACGACGGACCGGCACACGCAACAGCGGACTAACACTTGATCGGCCACGGGGTTCCTTCCTCGAAGAGGCTCTGGATCCGAAAAGCCGACCAGGGTCGATCAGACCCGGTGCATCCCATCATCCAAACGCAACGTCGCCACCGCGCATAGGGGCGCTACCGACGCTCATCCCAGCATAGCGCCGAAGCGTGAGGGTCCATCGTGGTTAAGCCGCAGCCGTCTTCAACCGTTCGCGCGGCTCGGCAGAACGATCCGCAAACACCGCCAAGGCGTTATCGCCGGTCCCGTCCGGCAGGGGTTAGGTAGGGTTGCGCAGCTGGAATCTGAGCCGTGGCGCGGCACCGTTGACGCGAGCCTGTTGTCGATCGATGAGATCGACCGCCCGCGCGTGCGGCGGGTCGCTAACGTGAGTAGACGATGATGACCGCAGAGCCAATGATCGCTCGTGGCGCCCACTACACGGCGCTGCTCGACACGATCGATCACCAGGGAGCCACCCAACTGCACGCCAGGCAACGGGAGCAACTGCTGGAGGCCGCGGATGCCTTGTTGTTCGGCGAGCCTGACAGCCAGCGGGCGGTCCGGTCAGCCGAGGTTCTGATCGAGGACTTGGAGACCACTGAGCGGTGGTCGGCAGAGAGTTGTGACCAACTGCGCGAGCACCTATCCGGCTGTGGTGCTCCGACCGGGGAATCGTAAGATCCGAGCGCGCGGCCCGGCGAGCCTCGAAGGGGGGCAGCGCCTGCCCGGTGGGCGCCGTCGCTGGGGCGATCGCCGCCGGGCCGGTCGCGCGTTGTCTTAGACGGGGGACGCCAGCGCCCGCTGATTAGCGCGAAGGGCGACCACCGTCCGACAGTGGTCGCGTAAGCGTGTGCGACAACGTCGACGTCGCGACGCTCCTACCCAACGGCGACAGATCCGGGTCTATGTATTCCGTCGACGGATGGCCAGAGCAATTGTCAAATGTCGTGGATCGGGCAATGAAGAATGATAAGGCGGCGACCCTCTCGTCTTCTCGTCCGTCGTGGTTTCTTCGTCAGTGACCTTGATCCCGTCCGTGAACTTCTCGCCGGCTAGCACGTCGCCGATGAGCTCGTGGCCGTTGCACCGCCGCCAGCGCTCTTGGGCGGCGTCCAGGAGCTTGTAGGCCATCGCGAGCGCGGCCTTTTTGGAGCCGGCGCCCTTGGTGACCTTGGTGCGCAGCTTGACGGTCGCGAAGCTGCTCTCGATGGGGTTCGTTGTTCGTAGGTGGCGCCAGTGCTCGGCGGGGAAGTCGTAGAACGCGGTGAGCGCGTCCCAGTCCTTGTCGAGGTTCGCGACTGCCTTCGGGTACTTGGGCGTCGAACTCGGCCCGGAACCGCTCCAGCGCCTTGCACGCGTCGGCGCGGGTGGGCGCCTCGGCCAGCTCGTGCAGCAGCGTCTTGGCGCGCGGCTGCAGCCGCTTCGGGAGCGCGCCGAGCACGTTGGCTGTCTTGTGCACGCAGCAGCGCTGCTCTCGCGTGCCGGGGAACACGCTGCGCAGCGCCGCCCACGCTCCGAGCGCCCCGTCACCGGTCACGAGCTTTGGCTCGTTCATCCCG
>JADGPN010000351.1 GCA_017882465.1 Solirubrobacteraceae bacterium | reverse complement strand
TGCCAAGGACGGCGACACTCTCGATGGTCGGGTCAACGATTATGGTCCGGACGATGTCGGCGACGATCAGGACCTCGAGGCCCAGCAGAATGCAGCGGCCCAGGTTCCGGCGCAGTCCATCGTAGGACCCCTGCGCCGTCTCGGCGCGGAGGGCCCGGGACGCGAACACGATAAACGCACCGAGCCCGCCGAGAACCATGATCCCCGCCCCGACCGTCTCGACGACCTTGACCACTTGCGAGATCACCTGCTCGTAGCTCACGTGCCTACCGTACTGGCAGGTTGCTACCGGCGCCGCAGCCAGCCACGGCATTCGCAGGTTCAAAACTGGACCAACTGACCGGCGGGAGATCCCGATTCGGTGGGATAGGGACGGTGGTCGCGCCGGGGCTGATGGTGGCGGCGATCATCCTGTTCATGGGGGCCGTCTCGGGCGCGCACCTGAACCCGGCCGTGTCGTTGGCGTTTGCGGTGCGTCGCGACTTTCCGTGGAGGCGGGTGCCCGGCTACATCGTCACGCAGCTGCTCGGCGCGACGCTGGCGTGCTTGTTCCTGCTCGCGGTGATCGGCAACGTCGAGCACCTCGGCGCGACGCTGCTGGGAGCGGGTTATGAGGACTGGCAGGCGTTCCTGATGGAGATCGTGCCGACCGCCGGACTGCTCGGCGTCATCCTCGGAACCGCCTCCGGGGCGGAGAACGTCGGCAGGATCGGCGCGCTCGGGGTCGGCGGCTACATCGCCCTTGCGGGCCTGTGGTCGGCGCCGGTGAGCGGCAGCTCGACGAACCCAGCTCGCTCGTTTGGCCCGGCGTTGGTCAGCGGCGACTGGACGGCCTACTGAGTGTACGTCGCCGGCCCGTCGCTCGGCGGGGCGATCGCAATCGGGTGCGCTGTGATCCTGCGGGGCCGAGGCGGGGACCCGACCTCTCACGCAGCCCGAGTCCGGCGTGCTTACCCAGGCCGCTTGCAGCAGGCCGCGAAGCTCTCGAAAGACATCGACAACGGGAAGGTAGTACCGCCCGGTTCTTGAGCCGACGAGCGCAGCACGGGCTCGTAGCACAAGACGATCGCCCGTAAGGGCCCGTGATGCGATCGGCCCCACGAATCACGCCCCGCACTCCCGGGCGCAGGCGCGGTTAAAGCGGTCGCCGCGAGCGACTCGCCTCAGCCGACCCGGTCGAAGCCCGAGTTCTCGTACCGGAGATCGACCAGCTTCTGCGACGGGTCCCGCCTGGGGGTGCCGAGCGTCGGTTCGTCTCGCGCGTAAAACGGAACTGCCGGCGATCTCCATCGATCGGAAGCCCGATATGAGGTCGCGGGGCGAAGCTGTCGAACGCGCTATGGCGGTCTGGCTGATCGATTCAGCGGTCGTTCTAGCGACCCGCGCTTTCCACCTATGGTTGATGGCGCTCAGTCACACTCACCCGTTGGCTTAGCTTGATCAGGCGCCAGAGGCGGCGGGCTTGCGTGCGCGGTTCGCCAGCGCCATGAGTAGACCCGAGCCCGAGACGGCGAGGTAGGCCGTGAGCACGGCGATGGCGCCCGGCGCGATCTGCAGGGTGCCGATCTGGGTCGTGAGGGCGCCAAGCAGGATCAGCGAGAACGGGGCAGCGACGAGCGACCCAGGAAGGGCGGCGAACATCGCTGTGAACGCGAGCCCCTCCGGCAGCCCCGGTATCAGCACATGGGCTGCGGTCCCGGCCGTGCCGCCGATGAACAGCATCACGAGGAACGGCCCGCCGATGAAGCCGGTGGCCTCGCACAGGGCGAACACCAGGATCTTCGCGAACACGACCGCGATCAGCAGGCCCGCGCCGAGCGCCGCCCCGTCGTGGATCACGGTCGTGAGCTGATCGGTGCCGGTGAACAGCGTCAGCGGCAGCGCCACGCCGACCAGCCCGAACGCGATCCCCCCGATCGTCGAGCGAACGATCGTCCGCTTGAGGAGCGGAGCGGTGAGCTTCGTCATGACCCCGATCGCGACGGCTGTGATCAGAGCGAGCAAGCCGGCGGCTAGCCCGAGGGAACGGCCGCGAGCAACTGCCAGTCCTCGTACTTGAACGACGGCAGCGCGTAGATCCCAACGAACGTCGACCCCGCGATCGGAAAGTACACCGCGAACGAGACCGAGGCCGCCAGCAGACCCGCGGCCAGCGTGTCCGCGAAGCGCTCCGCCTTTGGCCGCGCAATCTCGAGCGTGAGAATCGACGCCAAGATCGGAGATGACAACAGCCCGCCGTACGCTCCCGACATCCCGCTGAGGGTGTTCGTCGCTCGCATCTCCTCGCTGAGCTTCTGCCGCTCCGAGACCCACGTTCCCAGCCCGCCGCCCATCTTGCCCAATGCGTCCTCGGGCCCGAGGCTCGCCCCACCCACCAGCGACACCAACGAGACCGCAACCGCCTTCAAGACCGTGGACGGCTCGACGCGCTGGTCCTTCAACTCCTTGACCGTGCCCGCCAGCTTGACCGGGACCCGCAAGAAGCGCCGCAGCACGCCGACGAGCACCCCGGCGCCCGCCGTCACCGCCACCCACCAGAGGCTCCCGTCCAACCAGCCCGGGTCTTTCGGGAGCGTGAACCAGAGCTTCGTGCCGCCCTTGACCAACGCCAAAAACGCGAGTTCAGCAAACGCGAGCACGACCCCGAACAGCGCCGCGTACCGCATGATCACCCAGAACCCGGGCGACCGCGTCAAGGCCACGAAGTCCGAATTGGAGGACGGTGCCTCGCCCGGACCGGGCTGCGGCTGCCCACTCACGAACGAGCCATCAGGACGCGGGCGACACGACGATGGCCGGCGATCGGGAACAGCGGGCCCGCTACCCACATGATCGCGGGAATCAGCCCGGCGCTCACCACGACCGCCGCAGACGCGAGGACCCAGCGTCGTGTCGGTGCGAGCACCTGCGCCACTACGAGGCCAGGATAAACCAGCCGTTCAAGCGTCCCAGGAGCACAGTCGACCCCTTCCTCGTTTGGGAGAACCCGTGGCGGGCCCTCACATCGCGTGGGCGGTGCGAGGGCCACCAACTAGGACGAAGCGCTGCCTAGGCGGGTAGCGCGTTCAGTTCCTTCGCGAGTGCTTTGCCGTCAGCCTCAACTTCGCGCTCTTCGCTCTTCTGCGCGCGTGTGAGCGCCTTGTCAAGCTGCTCCTGGACGCGCGACT
This sequence comes from Solirubrobacteraceae bacterium, assembly GCA_017882465.1. Taxonomy (GTDB): domain Bacteria; phylum Actinomycetota; class Thermoleophilia; order Solirubrobacterales; family Solirubrobacteraceae; genus Palsa-465. The sequence continues at coordinate 1,536 of JADGPN010000351.1, read as the reverse complement.
TGCCGATCACGACCAGCGCAGCCTGGCCCTCGCCGAGATACTCGCCGAGTTCCTTAGCGTCACCCCGCGACATGCCGCCCATCACATGCCCGATCCCGCCGCCCGCGGCGGCACCGACGACCGCCGCGCCGATGATCGACGGCGGAAAGATGATCCCCACCAACGCGCCGACGGCAGCGCCCGTCCAAGCGCCGTGCTGGGTCGGCTTCTCGTGCTTGGTCACATGCACCTTGCCGTCATCGTCCCTATACACCAGCGCGACGTCATAGCTGCCCACCAGATCGGCGGAGTGCAGGTCAAGCAGCGTGTCGTAATCAGCATCGGCGTCCGCGCGATCCGCGTAGACCGCCGCATACACGAATACCTGGTCATCGCTCATCGTGATGCTCCTTGTCCGTTCGTTCGGTCGAGATGGCGGCGACAGCCATCACACCAAGACACGACCCACCCATGCTCGGGACTCCCTGGTGTTGCGGCATTGCCACCAAACGAAGACCCTACGGCCCGCGAACCCAGCCCGCATCGGCCAAAAGAGATGATCTGCGCGGGCGCGGGACCGTCAGGAGCCCGAGAACCAGCTAGGTTTCGGCATCGAGGCGGCCCCCTCCGGAGCTCACGTTGTCTTCGGCCTGCCCGAGAAGTTGCCGATCAGCAGCCCGATCACGGTCACGAGGTACAGCTGTCCCGTGAGCATCTCGATAACCGCGAGGGCGTGGCCGAGATGGCTGCAGCGAGCCAACCGGTGCGCGATTGCCGGGTCCATCGCTTCTTCCATTATGGGTCTGCGCCTGGGACACGCCCGCCGCGGGCGCGAAGCCGGCGACGGAGCCCGCAGCACGGAGGTGACAGGTCCGCGCGCGGGTCGAGGAAGCCGTCAGCTCGGCGTGGTCAGGCCGATGAGCTCTTGCCCGCCCTCGAGCGGCGGCCGGCCGGCGGCGGCGAGGACGTGCAGGTCCTTCTCCGGCGCGAGGAAGAACATCGGCATCCCATCCGCACCAGGGTAAGCGAGGAGGTCCGCGTCTCCGTTCGCTCCCGCCGCCACCTCGGCGACGGCGATCTCGGGCCAGGGTCAGCGCCGCCCGGCGAGTCCAAAGCCGGCGCCGACCCCGACGCTGAGGAGAAACTGAATGGGTTGTTCCGGGTTTTCCGTGGGTTCCACGGGGTGCGCTGGGGTTGACGCTGCGGGATCCCGGGCTACTTTTGGGCGGCGGCGGGGTTCGCAGGCGCAATACGACCGGGCAGCGAAGGGGCGAAGATGGTTGGGCGATCCCTGAGCCCGGGGTTGCGCTCGGCAGCGGTCACCCCCAAGCGTCTACGACGCCCTGCGGGCGAGTCCCGCCGGGGATCATCCGGATATCAGGGGCGCGGCGTCCGTGCCGCTTGATCTGCGGGTCCGGACCCCACCCGGAGACTGCGGTCAACCCGCGGGGGGAGGGGTTCGAGGGGGCGTCGCGCGCCGGCAGAATCTGGCCGACGGGATCCTATCCTGCGCATCGTGGGAGAAACCTGGGAGGTAGCGATGCGCGATGTGGAGCT
>JADGPN010000350.1 GCA_017882465.1 Solirubrobacteraceae bacterium | reverse complement strand
AGGCGTGATCACGATCCTGCAGCGCGTCCGCGGAGTAATGAGCCGGTTCGGCGACTCGAGCAAGGCCATCCTAGCGACCGAGGTGGGCTGGCCATCCTCGCGGAGTAGGGTTTCTGCGAGCGATCCGTTCCAGACAACCACGGCGGGCCAGGCGAGCAACGTGGCCCAGCTGCTGTCGCTGTTGGATCGATATCGCCATCGACTTCGGCTGCTTGGATTCGACTACTACACCTGGGCCGGCCACGAGTATCCGAGCGCCACGAACTTCAACTATTCCGGGCTCTCTCGTTTCAACGGCGGTCAGTTCGTCGCCAAACCCGCACTGTTCGAATTCCGGCGTTACGCACTCGCGCTGGAAGCCTGCCGCAAGAAGGGTTCGCTCGCGACGGTCTGCCTCGCTGCGTCCCAGCCCTAGCCCGTATGTTCTGCAGGCGCCCACATACCGCTCTTCAACCAGCATCGCGGGCACCGGGTAAAGCGCGGCATCAGCGCAGATCGTCAACTGAAGGAGATCAGCCGACGCCGCACAGCATGAGCGCCGGACTATGTCCCGCAGCCTCCTTCAGGCCGTCCGCGAAGGCGATGGTGTCCGGCGTGGTCCCACCGTTTGGAGGATGAATGCCGTACGAGTCTTCGCGGTGGGCTGGATTGCTCTCCGGCGTCACCCAGGTGTAAAGCACAACTGCCGCAACCCCGCAGTCGAGGTGGCCGAGAGCCGCGAGCGAGCGGGATATATACCCGGGGCGCGGGCTCTCGCGGACCGCGCTCGGCGCGCCGGAAGGATGTGCCGTCCAGCCGAACTCGGTGAGGTAGAGCGGTGTGGCCCCCATCCCAATCGATCGCAGGGCGAGCCGAGCAATACGAATGTTTCGCAGCACGCCCGCCGGACTGAGACCGTATGGGTGGATCGCCACGCCGTCAATTTCACCCCGCAGCTCTGGCCGGACGCGGACGATCTCCGGTAGGAAGCTTTGGGGATGCGTAAGCCCTCCGACGATCACTCGCGCGGCGGGATCGACGCCATCGATTGCGTCACGAGCGCTCAGATACAGGTCTGCGTACGCGGTCGGGCGCGGAGTCGGTGACCAAAAGCCAGGGTTGTCAGGCTCGTTCCAGATCTCGTAGGTGTCGACAGGCTCAGCCGCCAGGTCGGGCCGGGCCCTCCAGAACGAACCGCCGAGCCCATATCTGGCCGCAAACGCCGCGGCGTACGCTCCATAGTCGCTTGCCGACCTGGGTGGCGAATGGAGCTTGCCCGGCGTCGACCGTGCCCAGGGCGCCGAGTAATCGATGATCGGAAGCCAGCGAATGTCGTGCGCAGCCAGCGACCCCGCAACCGTGTCGTCGAAGGCCCAGTCGTAGCGATGCACGCCGCCGATCGGCGGCTGAACCTCCGTGACTTCCCACAGCGCGTCGCTGCGCGCGATCGTTGCACCCGTCCCGCGCAGCGCCTGCAGTTGCGCGTCGATCTGCTGCTGCGGATACGCCCGGTCATTGAACAGGCGGTTCACGTTGACCCCAAACCGCTCGCCGGAGGGCGGGGGCTTGGCGGGCGGACTGACGACCACTTTGATCGGTTCCGAGGGCGGCGCCGAGCGATGCCTGGAAGCGACCCCGGAGATAAGGAGTCCGGCCCCGATCGCGGCTGCGAGCGCAGCGGTAACGACCACAGCCCACCGGCGCCGACGCAGCCGACGCTTTTCGCCGAGATCAGCGCAGTCGGGGTCCACCCGCATCCTCACCCCTCCGCACGCGCCGCACAGCCTCGAGCTGGCGCTGCTCGCGATCTCCTGAACGGCCGAGCAGGCGCTTGAGGCGACCCCGGGACCAGAAGGTGAGCGCCTGGGCGACGTCGTCGAGCCTGGCGGCGCGGAGACCCAGGCGCCGGGCCACGACCTCGTGACGGCCCCGCGCGAGGCGTTCGAACGGCTCGCCGCCGAACGCCCGGGCGCTCGAGTGCGCGCCGGCATGGATCACGCGAGCTGAGGGCCAGAACCAGGTCTGCACGCCCGCGGCGTCGGCCCTGAGCCCGAGGTCGAGGTCCTCGCCGTAGAGGAAGATCCGCTCGTCGAATGGACCCAGACGGCGGAGGGTGTCGGTGCGCGCGACGACCGCGCAGCCGACGGCCCAGCCCACGCGCCGCGGCTCGGAGGCTCGCCACGGCGCGATCGGCACCGCCAGCGCGGCCGGGAGCGCGGCCGGCGGGATCAGAGCCCCGAGCAGGTCGGGCGCCGAGGCCGGCAGCGGGTGCACGGAGTCCTGGCGCCTGCCGTCGGCGAGCAGCACCAGCGGCGCCAGCAGACGCGCGGGCTCGTCACTGCGGAGGACCTCGCCGGCCAGCTCGAGCAGCGAGTCGTCGACCAGCTCGACGTCGGGGTTCAGCAGCGCCACCACGGGCGCGCCGAGCTCGGCCACAGCGCGGTTGCAGGCGCGCCCGAAGCCGACGTTCTCGCCCAGCTCGATCACCGTGGCCCGCCCGGGCCAGCCGCGCGCCAGCTCCACGCTCCCATCGCTCGAGCCCGAATCGGCGACCACCACACTCGCCCCCGGGAGATACCGGCCCACCGATGCGAGCAGCGTGCCGAGCTCGGCCTCCGAGTTGTGGGTCACGGTCACGATCGCGACCTCGGCGGGTGGCCTCGCGGGACTCCGGTGCCAGACCGCCGCGGGACTCCGGTGCGAGACCGTGCTCGGACTCCGGTGCAAGACCGTGCTCACCGCCTCCGCGTACCGCCGCCGAGCGTCCCGCGCGCTGAATCGCTCCGTCACCCGCGCCCGTCCCCGCGCCCCCATCTCGGCGGCCCGTCGCGGGTCCTCGACCACCCGCAGGATGGCTGCGGCCGCCGCCGCCGCGTCGCCGGGCGGGTACAGGTAGCCGCAGCTCTCCTCGACGATCTCCGAGGGGCCCGCGGACGCCGGCACGATCGCGGGCCGGCCGGCCGCGAGCGCTTCGAGCACCACCAGGCCGAACGGCTCCCGGTCCGCGCAGTGCAGCAGACAGGCGGCACGGGCCAGCTCCGGCCGCGGATCGGCCACGGCGCCGGTGAGCTCCACTGCTCCGACCAGATCGGGACGGGAGGCACGTGCCCGCAGCTGCTCGGCGAGGCCCTCCCCTCGAGCGCCGGGCAGCGCCGAGCCGACCAGCCGCACGCGCACGTCGGGTCGCGCTCGGCGCGCGAGCGCGACCGCCTCGAGCGCGAGGTCGGGCCGCTTCCAGCCCACCAGCGCTCCCAGCACGATCACCTCGGGCGGGTCGCGGGGCGGCCCCGACGGCGGGTAGGAGTCCACGTCCACTCCGGGGTGAACCACGGCCAGCCGCGAACCGAGGCGCCGGCACGGGTCGAGGTCGCGCGCGATGGCGTGCGACGACGCCACGACGAGAGCGGAGCGAGCGGCAGCGGCCCGCACGAGCCTGCCCACGACCTGCCCGGGGAGCAGGTCGTTGTGCTGGAAGACGAACGGCCGGCCCGCCGCGCCGCCCAGCGCACACGCGATCGCCGGTCGCATGCCCCAGGCCACGACCAGCCCGGGATCGAGCGCGTCGGCGAGGCGGCGGATCTCGAGCGCGTGGGCCGCCAGACGGGCCGGGGCGAGCACCCGGTCGGCCGGGCGGCCGCGGAGGTCGAGGGCGCTCCGGCGGAGGCCGAACACGCGCAGGCCGGTCGCCAGCGCGGCGCCGGCCAGGGGACCGTCCGGGCACGCCAGAGCGGGCGGCTGCGGGAACGCGGAGGCGAAGTCGAGCAGTTGGCGCTCCGCTCCACCGAGCATGCTCGAGTAGCTGACGAACAGCAGCACAGGTCCGCCAGGCTACCCGGGTCCGGACGGAGCGTTCGGGCGGCGATGCTTAGACTGGGGGCCGTGGAGCGTCGATCGGACTCGACCGTGTGGCCACGGGTGGCCCTCGTCCATGACTTCCTGCTCGACCTCGCCGGGCACTGAGCGGTCATGCGTCGAGTTGTCCTGACGGGCGCGCGATTCGTCCTGCTGGCCGGACCGGTCGCGCTCGCCTTCTTCACCGGCGGCTACTTCGACGAGGCGCGCGCCTGGGCGGGCCTGATCACCTGCGCGCTCGTCGTCGTCGCGGTCCTCGCCTCGGACTCGCCGCTGCCGCGCGGGCGGGGACCGCGCCTCGCGCTCGGCGGCCTCGCCCTGTTCGCGGTCTGGACGCTCATGTCGACGACGTGGGGCCCAATCTCGGGCAGCGCGTATCACGCCGGGCAGCAGGTGATCCTGTACGCGGGCGGCCTGCTGGCCGCAACGTTGCTGCTGCGCTCGCGGGGCGCCCGGGGAAGCGTCGACCCTGCCGTTGCGGGCGGCACGCTGGTGGTCGTCGGATACGGCATCTCCGAGCGGCTGCTGCCCGGCCTGCTCCACTTCGAGCGCTCGGTGACCGCGCAGGGACGGCTCGAACAGCCGCTCACGTACTGGAATGCGATGGGCGAGGTCGCGGCGCTGGGGCTCGTCATGTGCGCCCGCGTCGCCGGCGACGCCGGCCGGCCTCGGCCGCTCCGGGCGGCGGCGGCCGCCGCCGCCGCACCGCTCGGCATGGGGCTGTACCTGTCGTTCTCCCGCGGCGCTCTGTTCGCCTGCGCGGCCGGATTGGTGGCGCTGATCGTGGCCGCGCCCCGCCGCGAGCAGGTGCGTGGCGTGCTGCTCGTCCTGGCCGCCGGCGTGCTCGCCAGCATCGCCGCATCTCCCTTCCGCAGCCT
>JADGPN010000349.1 GCA_017882465.1 Solirubrobacteraceae bacterium | reverse complement strand
GGCAACGCGCTCAGGGTCCCGCCCCCAGGGCGTTCGCCTGACCGCCTCACGACCTCTCCCAACTCGCCGCTTCCGGGGTCGGCCGGACTAGGATCAAGCCGTTCATCTGTTGCGACGTTGACTGGCATTCCCAGGGTCGTTTGCGCGCGTGGCGCCTGGTGTCTGTTCCCGGCGCAGCGGATCGTCGCAGCTCAGGTTGGCTAGCGTTTTCGTGGTGCCGCTTGCCGTTGCTTCTTGAGGGGTCGTTCGGCTCGGAGAGCGCCGCTCGCGGGCGTGTAGATGGTCTCGTGCCCGTCATCTCAGCGGATCCGATAGCGAGGCGAGGGATCGCCGCGCAACACTTCCTCAACGACACCCGAGCGGGGTCGGCGGTCCGTTGACTCAGACTCAGCCACGACGCGCTTGCCGACTGCAAAGGCCATGCTCACCCCTCATTGTTCGTGGTCGGCGAGGATAGTCGGCGTCAGTCATTTGCCACAACGACCGGTGCCTGATTCCACCGGCCCACCGTTGCTTGAACGTGCTGGGCGGCGGGGTCACGATCTTGAAAGCGTTCGGCTGCTGCCGTGCAGTGCGGGGTCTGGAGAGAGGTATCTTGTTCTAGCTGGCCCGGCGTGTGGGACTTTCAGCGTGGAGCTTGACTGTGACCGAAGCGCGATCGCGCAGGCGCGCGGAGTTCGAGGCCACTGATCGAGACTCGCGGGGCCAGCCGACTCGCCCGTTGGGTCTCTCCCTGTTCCTCTCGCGCGACCCCACAGGGAGCGAGGAGGTGATGAGCGGTGATAACCCAACGCAATCGCCGCATGACGCCAAGCACAAAGCCGGTAATGACGCCGCGGAGCGTCCGATGGAGATCGTTGAGGCACGCGTGGAGCATCTGGAGGCGGAGCTCGAAGGCCTTCAGGACGCGATCCATCGTCAGTCGGTCCTGCGCGACGAACGGCTCGACGAGTTCGACAGGCGGATCGAACCCCACCAGATCGCTCGTGCCCTCAGCTAGACGCGCGGAAGCGCGGAGTCTGACGGGCTCTTCACAGCAGATCGATGACCCGATGACCTGTGATCGAAGCTCGCGATCACCACGTGAGCGCCATGACCGCCGCCGTTGAGTCCCTGGTAGGCGTCGGAGATCGCGAGCTACACGCCAACGACGCCGAGCCCGAACGCCGTCAAGAACGTATCGGTGTCCGCGTCGCCGACGTCGAGGCAGATCACCTCGCAGCGCCGGGTCTCGAGCACGGCGTGCGCGCCACAAGGCGCTCGCGTACAACCTGCGCGCCGTCGCGGACCTTGTCGACCCTCGCGTCGAGCCGCAGATAGCGGTAGCGGTCCTCCACCGGTCCAGACTCTCTGCAGGCCTCGACCTCTTGTGATCGCGCCGGTGCTACAGCTGGGATCCCCGTCGCCCCGTCGCTGGTGTGAGATAGTGCGTAGGTGACCACCTCCGAGCAGTCTGCCACCCGACTGGTTGCCGTCGATGACCTCGGCGTCTCACAGGTCGTCGTCGTGGAGAAGACACCGCACGGCGCTCTAGCAGTGGGCATTAGCGCGGGCAAGCCATTTGCGGTCTCTAACCGCTGTCGCCACCTGTTCGCCTCACTGGGTAAGGGGCGGGTGACCGATGATGGATGCCTGCAGTGCCCGTCGCACGCAGCGCTTTATGACGTCGGTACCGGCGCGATGCTGCGGGGTCCCCAGGGCGCGTTTAGGCCGGTGGCGGGCGCTGTGAAGGCGACGACCGGCGCTCGGTCGCTGAAGACATTCCCGGTCGAGGTGCGCGACGGCGCCATCTGGCTGGTCGCCTGAGCGACGGTTCGATCTCGTCTGCGTCGCGCCCAGGCCGAGATCCAGGATCAGCTTGATGACCTCTAGATTCGGTGCCCGATCCGGCGCCGCGGATAGCCGGAAGCGATCTCGACGTCGTCACGCAGCTGCTGAGTTTCGGGGAGGGTCTGGAGCTTCTTGAGCGACTGGTTTTCGATTTGGCGGATCCGCTCGGGCGTGACGTTGAATGTGCGCCCGACCTCGTCCAGTGTGCGCGGGTGCTCGCCGCCGAGGCCGTAGCGCAGCTCGAGCACGCGACGCTCGCGGTAGCTGAGGTTCTCAAGCGCGTCTCGCAGGGCTTGCTTGGTGAGGATCTCCACGGCGCGCTCGTAGGGAGACTCGGCTTGGTCGTCGGCGATGAACTGGCCGAACTCGGACTCCTGCTCGTCACCGACCGGCTTATCGAGCGAGATCGGCGCTTGCGCGGAGCGCTTGATCGAGTCGACCTCCTCGGGATCGATGCCCGCTACGAGATCGGCGATCTCCTCGGCAGTCGGCTCGCGACCTAGCGCCGTGACGAGGCCGCGCTCGGCGCGCCCGATCTTGTTGAGCTTCTCGACCACGTGGACGGGGATCCGGATCGTGCGCGCCTTGTCAGCAAGCGCCCGGGCGACCGCCTGGCGGATCCACCACGTGGCATAGGTGGAGAACTTGAACCCCTTGCGGTAGTCAAACTTCTCCGCCGCGCGCGCGAGACCGATCGTGCCCTCCTGGATCAGGTCGAGAAACGGCAGCCCCTGGTTGCGGTAGTTCTTCGCGATCGAGATGACCAGCCGCAGGTTCGACTCGACCATCTTCTGTTTCGCGTCGATGTCGCCGCGCTCGATCCGCTTGGCGAGATCAACCTCCTCCGAGGCGGTCAGCAGACGCACCTTGCCGATGTCCTTCAGCAACAGCTGCAACGAGTCGGTCGTCATGTCCGGCTTGAGGTCCAGCGCGGTCTTGGGCTTACGTCGACCACGCTTATCGGGCACGCGCTCAATGCTCAAGCTCGCCGCAGCGGCTGGGTCGATTTCCTCGACCAGCTCGATGTCGGCCCGCTCGAGGAAGCCGTGCAGCTCCTCGATGTCGGTTTCGTCGAGGCCGAGCTCGCCCGTGGCGGTCGCGATCTCGGCGTACGTGAGCACACCGATCTGCTGGCCACGGTTAATCAGACCCTTGACCTCTTCCAGCTCCTGAAGCTCCGCTACTGACATCTGGTCCTCATTTTCGGGTTCAGCCCGCGTGGCTCAAACGAGCTCACGTCGCTCCGTAGCTTTTGCCGACGGTGATGTTCGCGCGGGTCACGCTGCGAGGTGTCTTTGTCTTCGTGGCTCGGGGCCGATCCGATTTCGCGGCGCTCCAGCCGAGCCCAGGCGCAGGGCGAAGTGCGAAGCTTCGTCTTGGGGAGGCCGTCAGCGTCGATCACGCCCGTCAACGAAAAGCTTGGATGACGCGCGGCATTCGCGGCGCGGGCGCGGGGCGTTGAACGCAGCCGGCCGGAAGCGACGACGTAGTGATCTGCCGGGGAGGGCGCCGCTCGTGGGTGTCAAGTCGCGCGCCGACCGGTCGTCCGTGCTCGTAGACACGCTGCACCGGGGCACCGACAAACTCAAGCTGACAGGTCACGGCGGCGGACCACGCGACGCCCGCGCGAGCGAGCATCGCGAACGTCACCGGCCGGCCATGCGCGGCGCTCTGAGGGCGACCAGCCGCTGCGCGTCGTCGCGTGTCGGAGGCCCGGCATCGCCCGCGGCGCCGGCAGCTGCGTGCTGGTCGCCCTCAGCGGTCAGCCCGCCGGTCGGTGCGTCAGCAGCGCAGGCGACGAAGGGCTCGCGCGGCGCGCGTGTGATGGAAGCGCGTGACGGCTTGAGCTCGCGTCGAGCGGTGATCTCGCCGACGCGGTCGGCGATCAGCTGACCCGCCACCGAAGCGCCGCTGTGCGACGTGCTGCCGCAGTTCTCAATTACGCGGTACCCAACAATTTCACTCAGATTGCCGACTGGCTCCAACAGCGGGCCGCAGACGGGGCATAGATCCCCGATCGGATCGGCTCGGCTTTCCGTGCTGTGTAGGCGCGTCTCGCACGCCAGACATTTCAAATGCGCCATCGGCAAGCCCTCCTAGTCGTACGATCGCTTCGGGTATGCGTGGCGGGGATCGCTCGGACCGACCGGGTCTGCCTTGGTCCGGGGGCCATCCGCTCGCCGAGCGTTCAGGCGGCGTCGGGCATCGATCGCCGCCGCAAGCCGCCGCGACCAGCGTTCGCGATTGGGTTCGCCTCGCCCACGCGCCGCCCGATTGGGTTCCGCGGCCGTCATCGTCTTCACGCCTTCCCGTCCCTCTATTGGGGTCGCGCAGAAAGAAGAGGGCAAGAACCCCCGGCGCGTTCAATCACGTAGGGACGAGGCCACCGAGCCGGTGAGGTAACGCCCGTAGAAGTACGGCACCAGCCCTCAGTCAAAACCAGTAACCCCCGCCACACGCCTCGTGGCGCAGATCGCGCCGTCGGTGGCATCCGGGCTGGAACCAAGAATCCTGGCCGCAGGGCCAGCTCGCGACCGACTGTACTCCTATCACGGGCGTGTTGTGTGCGCAGACCTCAAAGCCCGCTCGGACTCGTCCGCGGGCGGAGCATCGGCTGATTCGTCGCCAGCGGCCGGCTCGTCTCCGACGGAGCTTGCCCGCCGCGGACCCATTGACCGGGACCGCGACCCCAGGAGACCGTATGAAGAATTGCGCGATCCGCTCACAGGCCATTGAGCCCATCAGCCCCAGGTGCTCCTCCCGGGGAGGTTGGTCGGGTAGGCGAGAGGCGCCCGGGCCGCGCGGCTGAGTGAGCCCGACTGGGTTGGTTTCCTCCCGCCCCCCATCGATCCGTGCATGCGGTTGTCGGGATAGAAATTGAGTGCGC
>JADGPN010000348.1 GCA_017882465.1 Solirubrobacteraceae bacterium | reverse complement strand
GACGGGCGTAACTCAGGTGTGGCGACGCGGGTCCAAGCGCCAGCCTACGACGCCGTGCCAACGCTGAGCATCTGGTACTTCTCGTACTGGAGCGGCGTTCCCGGCGAGGCGCTCGAGCTTTACCAGCGTGGGCGACGGATCATCTTCGCGTTTCCGACCAACGACGAGCTGTACGCCGTCTTCGTCGGGTGGCCTGCGGCCGAGCTGGACACGGTGCGTGGTAGTCCCGAGGAGGCGCTACTTGCCGCCGTCGACCTCGCGCCCGAGCTGGCAGAGCGCATACGCGGCGGGCGGCGCGAGGAGCGGCTCCTCGGCGCGACGCAGCTACCGAACTTCCTGCGGATGCCCGGCGGCCCCGGCTGGGCGCTTGTCGGCGACGCCGGCTGCCACAAGGACCCGTACCTCGCGCTCGGCCTCTGCGACGCCTTCCGCGACGCGGAGCTGCTCGCCGACGCACTCGCCGAGGCCCTTTCGTATGGTCGCAGCGAAGCCGAGGCGCTCGGCGAGTACGAGCGCCGCCGGAACGACGCGACGCTGGCGGACTACCGCAGAAACCTCCAGCAGGCCCAGTTGAACCCGCTGCCGGCGGAGGTGCTCGAGGTCCGGGCGTCATTGCGTGGAGACCAAGCGGCGATCAACCGCTACTTGCTCGAAGGCGAAGGCCTGCTTGCCCCTGAGCCGACCGAGCCGAGCGATTAGCTCGGCGATCAACCGGGCGAGATTTCCTCCGCTGCGCTCGTGCCGGCGCCCGGCTTCGACTCCCACTCCCACTCCCACTCCCAGTCCTCGTCGAGACGGAGCCGGCCGCCCGGGAGCGTTGAGATCGTCGTCGAGCAGCGGCCGTTCGAGGTCTCGCCGCTCTCGTTCAACTGGCTGTAACGGAAGTGAACACGGTCATCCTGTCGGGTCCCGACCAAGAAACCGAGCCGAACGGCACCGCCCTCGTAGCGCGCCCAGACGACGCCATCGTGCTCGTGGTACTCGAAGACAGTCGCGTCGCTCGCCTCTCCTTCGGCACCCATCGCAGAGACGCGGAACCTACGTCCGTCGAGTGATGCTGAGACAGCGTCCGAGGACACGCTCTCTAGATCCTCTCATGGCCGCGGTGGTCGAGCTGCTACAAGCGGTGGGAGCCGGCCAGCAAAACGACAGGCGGCGTCAAGCAGAAGAGCGCGTCACCGTCGGATTCTCTTCCCGTTTTGAGCAATCGCGAGAGCCGCGGCGCGGGACCTCGCGCTCCTGCCTTCGTCATTCAACGGGCACCGCACCACGGTCGGCGCCTTCCCTCCCTTGCGCGGGAAGGGCGTCTCCGCCGCCGTTCGCCGCCTCCCGGCGGCATCGGAACGCAGACGGTCTCGAGATCCGCGCCAAGCAGGGCAAGCTCGGTGACGCGGCGAGATGCTCGCAGCCGAAGCAGAGCAGGTCTCTAGTACGGATCACCGTTCCAGCGCGACGAGCTGACCGTGGCTGCTGGTTCACGTCTCAAGCGGCCACGCCAGCGCGGCTGCTGCTTCGATGGGCGAGCAGGCGTCCCCCCGAACGCGGTCGCGCATGCGTATAGGCCGACGGCGGTAGCGGAACCCCGGCGGTGGAGCCTGTGGTCCTCGTCGGTATGGCCGCCGCGGTCGCAGCTGGCCGCTCTGGAATGATCGGCGAGACGATGAGCGAGGCTTACGTCCACGGATATCACTGGCGCGAGAGCGAGCGACTTCACGATCAGGCCGGGACGCTGGTCGAGCTTCTGCACTCCGATACCGCCTACCCAAGCGGAAGCACGGTGCTCGAGGTTGGGTGCGGCGTTGGTGCGCAGACCGTCACGCTTGCCCGCCGGAGCCCCGACGCACGGTTCACGTCTATTGACGTCTCGCCCGAATCGATCGCGGAGGCCAGGCAGCGCGTCGACGACGCCGGCCTCACCAACGTCGAGTTTCGCGAGGCAGACATCTTCGCCTTACCGTGGGGTCCGGAGTCCTTCGACCACGTGTTTGTGTGTTTCGTCCTGGAGCACCTCTCCCGGCCGGTGCAGGCGCTGACGCTCCTCAACACGCTGCTGCGGCCGGGCGGCACGCTCGCAGCAATAGAAGGCGATCACGGTTCGGCCTATTTCTATCCGGACAGCGCGAGAGCCCGTGCGGCGATCCAGTGCCAGGTCACGCTGCAAGCGCAGGCCGGCGGCAACTCACTGATCGGCCGCGAGCTATATCCGCTCATGACGGCGGCGGGCCTCGATCGTGTTCGCGTGTCACCCCGCACGGTCTACGTCGACTCAAGCCGCCCGGACCTCGTGGACGGCTTCACGCGCAAAACGTTCACAGCGATGATTGAAGGCATTCGAGAACCGGCGCTAGCAGCAGGTCTCATCGATCCCGTGAGCTTCGATGCGGGTCTTTGCGACCTCCGCCGGACCGCCGACCAAGATGGCGTGTTCTGCTACACGTTCTTCAAGGGTGTCGGCGCAAAGAGTCGACATGCGTGACCGCGCGTCGTTCACGCTCGGAGCGCCGGGAGCGAGGGCGGGGTGCTCGCTCAGGACGAGCAGCGAGAGCCCGCCGTGCTTGTCCGATAGCCCCTGCTACCGCCTACAGGTATGCGCGCACCGGCGGCGGGCGGAACGCCTGCTCGTCCCTCGAAGCAGCAGCCGAATCGGCGCGTGTGGCGGGCGCCGAGGCTGCCGTTCCCGGACACAAGCAGCCACGACGTCGTGGCACTGATACCTCCGCGAGAAGGAAGCAGGTCTCGCCCTGCGAGACGCCGCACACCTCCTGTTCGCCACTTGCGAGACCGGCCGCCTCGGCGAGCTCGACGGCCGGTGAGTGGCCGATCGGACGTCCTGCTCTTCCGCAGAAGGAGGAGCGGGTGCTTGCTCGATTTCCGGCTAACACCGGCCGCCGGGTTCGTCCGACCGTGCCGGTGGCCCGACGACCGCATTTCCCGAAAGCGATCTCCCCGGGGCCAACGAGCGCTACGGCGACGATCCAGCTGTGCGGCGTCGCGACGGACCGGATCGGGCGCCGGACGAGCGCTCGGTCGCCGGTGCTATCGCCGGCCCCGTGACGGGCGTCGACAGCGAAGCGATCGTCCGCTCCGATGACCGCAGCCGGTTGGAGGCAGCCATCCGGCCGTCGACGGTGCGCTGTGAAGGACGCTTCTCCGGCAGCGGCTAGCCAAGATCGTTCGATCTGGCCGCTCGAGCTCGAAGTTCAGGTCACTGACCACCCGGCCACGGGCGGTTCAGCGCCGGGATCGCGATGGCGATCAGTCCGCGAAGCGCGCTTCGGGTGACGTCAAGCCAGTCGAATGAGTCGCGCCACACCGTGATCTTTCCGTCTTTGACGATGAACCGACCGTAAACCCACAGCCGCTGCTCGAACCGGCCGATCCCGACCTCGTCGGTCCTGTCGGTCAGCACGACATCGCCGTCGGCGGCGATTCCGTGGAAGTGGACGCGGAAGCGGCCGCCACGGGCATAGACCGACCGGAACAGCCGCTCAACGCGCCCGCGGCCTCTCACGGTCGGCAGAGAGACATTGATGTACCGCACGTCCTCGGCAAGCAGTTCGAGCGCCGAGTCAAGGTCGCCCGCCTGCAGCGCAAGCAGGAATGTGCGTACGACCTCGGCCGGGGCCGTGGTCGTAGTGGGAGCGGACGTTGGGGTGGTGATAGCCATCGCGCGATCTTACGACCCGTTCTCGCGCGCCCTCCCCAACGCCAACCGCGGGTCTGCCCGAGACATACGCTCGTGGGCCCCAGAGGGGTCGCCCGACGCTGCCGGTTCTCGTCCATTTCAGCAGTCTGCAGGTCGCCCCCGCGTGGCTGCTTTACGCCTGAAGCGGTCACATCGTCGTCGTGGCCGCTTCGCACCACGAGCGGCAGCGGCTTGGACGAGGAGCCTGCTGGTTCTCTTAGCCCCAAGGAGTAGCTGGCTGGAAGCGTGACCGGACTACTGCGTTGCCGGAATCGCTAGCCGGGAGCGGCAAGCACGGCCGACCTCCAAGTGTTTCATCGGTGTCGTTTCCGGATGCACAGGGCGGCGAGGTCCATACCGTAGACCCCGAACATCTGACAGCCTATGCGGGCCGAGAAGAAGTCGTAGCTGGACTGGTTGCCATACGCCACGAACGGCGCGGCGTTTCGGTCAAGGTCCGTGGCGAGGGTGCCGTAGGCGAGGTAGCGCGCCGGGCCCGACAACTCGGCGGCGCGGGCGAGCCGGCGGCGGTACGTCGGGTCGTTGAATGTGGGGATTTCGGTGCCGCGTTCCAGCAGCAGATCGAGGAAGTCAACCGGGTCGGGGTAGTCGGGCGCCCAGCTGAAGTCGGCGATGTCCCAAGAACTGTCGTGGTTAACCTTGTAGTACAGCGTGGCGAACGGGAATTCTCTTATCTCCAGGTTGAGTCCGATCGGCGCGAGGTCGGTTTTCATGATCTGCGCCTGCTTGTCGCACGTTGGTTCGTTGCACGTGTAGAGCACGGCGGTTCCGCGCCGTCCGTGCGCGAGCTGCCTCGCCTTCGTGACGTCGGGTGTGAAGGGGTAGACCTGGACGTCGCGGTAGCCGGGCATTCCCGGGGGGAGGTATTGGTCGGAGGGCTGTAGGGGCGGCCCCAGGAACCCCCCGACCTGTGCGAGCGCGTCTCGGTTCGCGGCGTAGTTGACGGCCTGGCGCAGCCGCTCGTCGCTGAACAACGGCCGTCGCGTGTTCAGGGTGAAGAACCAGAGCACTGGCACCC
>JADGPN010000347.1 GCA_017882465.1 Solirubrobacteraceae bacterium | reverse complement strand
GCTACTAGTGAGGAGCACGAGGCGAGGAGCGCAGTGGAGCGGGCCACGGAGCTGTCTGAGGAATATGGTCCAGGCCTAGACTAGAAGACGGTGGCCGGGCCGCGGTCGAGGCGGTGAATTTCCGATTCCCAAGGAGGGCTCGGAAGCTGTACACCTTCAGGACCGGCTTTTGCGCCACCGGCTTTTGGTCTTGCCGGGTTTGACGGTGCCGAGCTGCTGAGGCTTGCGGCGTAGCGCGCGCCGGCGCTTGGCGAGCAGCCCGCTGCCGGCGATCGCCGCGAGGCAGGCGGCGATCAACCCCGGGGTGGCACGCAGGCTTCCGTAACCCTCCTCGACGGCCGGCCAGACCAGCTCGTCGATTAGTTCGGAAGCTGAATCGTCACCGTCGAGTGCGGGTTTGGGCGCGATCGCCGGCAAGAACGCTAGCTGAACCCGCTTGGTCTTGGGGACCGCGCCGCGCCATAGGTGCGAGGTGCCAGTGATCGCTGTCGGGATGATCGGCGCGCCCGTTTGCACCGCGAGCCTGCCCGCGCCATGGTGGGGCGACCCGAGCGCGTCGGGCCGCTCCAGGCGTGTTCCCTCTGGGAACACGACCACCAGCCCGCCGTCGGCGAGGATCGTCCGGGCGGTCTCAAGCGCTTCGCCGTCGGCCTCACCCCGGCGCACGGGAAACGCCCCCCACCGCAGGAGCAGCCACCCGAGCGGGCCGTTGAACAGCTCGGTCTTGGCCATAAAGCGAACGCGTCGACGCGTGGCCGTCCCGACGAAGAACACATCGAAGAAGTTCTTGTGGTTGGGAGCGATGATCGCCGGACCGCTTCGCGGAATGCGCTCGCCGCCAAAGATCCGTACACGAAACCACAGCCGCAGCACGACCAACCCGAGCAACCGAC
Source organism: Solirubrobacteraceae bacterium (assembly GCA_017882465.1). Taxonomy (GTDB): domain Bacteria; phylum Actinomycetota; class Thermoleophilia; order Solirubrobacterales; family Solirubrobacteraceae; genus Palsa-465. The sequence continues at coordinate 3,842 of JADGPN010000347.1, read as the reverse complement.
CGCAGGAGTACAGCGGCCCAGACAAACCTCGACCGCGCGCATACGCGTGCGCGCGGCGCTCAGCGTCCTGACTCACCACACCGGCGCCATCCTTCGAGCGCGACGGTTGCTTGGATCCGCCGGAGCTGTCGGCACCCTCAGCCGTCGGGTTCGGTTCTGGTCTCAATCCTGATCACCACGTCCTCCCAAGAGACTCTCACAGCCAGGAGGCCCTGCGGTGTTTCTGAGTTCGCGATGGAGCAGCCGACTTTTCTGACCCAATGCTGAACGTGGTGTCGGGACCGGTTGGTGAGTGTTCGGAGCGAGCTCGGAGGCGTCATCCGTGCCGGGTTCCGCCCGAGGCCCGTGCCGGCGGGCGACGACCTCGCGCAGGCACGCTGCGTCCCGCCGAAGCACGAGCGGGCGGGCGTAGTCGGTGATCGCCGCGATGGTCATGACTTCTTCGCTCGGTTCTGCTTGATCCGCTCCGGCTGCACGCGGCGCATCCCGGCGGTGCGAGCGCGACGGATCGCGGGTCCGCGGCCGTGATGCCCATCGTCGGGGGTGACGTCGCCGATCGAGGCGGGCAAGCGGACGGTGTTGTACGCGCGTCGGATCCGGTGACGCTCTGTGTCGAGCGCGGCCGGAGAACTGGTGCGAAGAACTGGTCTAAGGGCCACATTCCGGTCCTCCAGCTCTCCACAGACCCCTGCTGTGGTCTCGGCGCTGGACCGCTCCCCCGTCGAAGGTCTCGCGGTTACCACTTGACGGCACCGCGCACATCAGACGGGCCGTCGCGGCGCTTGTTCGCACTCATCTTGGCGCCCCCACGCGGATCCGAGGCGTCTGTTCGACCGCTCGCGGCAGCGCCGCGGAGCACCCGCTCGGCATGCTCACGGGCCGCCCGTCCGGCGGCCTCGAGCGCTCCCGCGCACCGCTCAAACCGTCCGACCACCTGACTCCCCGCCGGTAGCCTGAGTCCGTAGAGGAACGGGCCCTCAGCCTGCGGCGCGTCGGTGGCGGCCGCGAGCTCTGCAACAGCATCGTCGTATTCGACAGACCGGCGCTGATAGAGGTCCGGCAGAGCGGGGTTCAGGGCGCGTAGCTGCCTGGTGATAACGCGATCGGCGAGCAACGCGACCGGCTCGACCCCCGTCCCATGCGGCCGCGTCTGCAGGACGAGCACGTGGGTAGCGCCGAGCGCTACGGCAGTCCGGTACGGGATCGATTCCGCCAACCCGCCGTCCAGGAAGCGCCTGCCGCGAAACGGCACCGGGGCGCCGCCAACCCACGGCATCCGGCTCGATGCCAGCAGCGCCGCCCGCAGCTCCTCGACGCAGTGAAGCGCCGAGAGCCGCGCCGCAGCCGCCTGATCGACGTCCACGGCGACGCAATGCAGCGGGATCGCACTGGCCGCTGTTCGCTCGTGCCGGGCGGCGTCGAGCGTCTCGTCGGCGTGGTCGAGCGCGAATGCGACGTCGATTGCCGCACGCCCGATCAGCAGCCGATACGGGTTGATGAACCGCCGCGTCGTGAACACAGAGTGATAGGCGTTGCAGCATGCGTCCGCGACCCCTGCCAGCAGCCCGGCGCCGTTCAGCGCGCCGGCCGAGGTGCCGACGACGAGGTCAAAGCAGGCGGTCAGCCCGAGCAACTCAATCGCGGCGGTCATGCCAGCCGAGACCACGCCGCGCATCCCGCCGCCCTCGATCGCGAGCGCCAGACGGGCGCCATCGATGGCCGCCCCAGCCTGCTCGGCGCGCCCAGCCCGCCTAGCAAGCAACTCGAGCACGGGATGTCGGACGACGAGATCGGGCACGGCGCGCAAACATTATCCCCACATTCCCAGCGGCCCCCCGCGAGCGGGCGACTGAAACAACGACTTGCTGGCCCCGGTGCGAGCGCCCAGAACCGTGACTTTGCGCGCGCCGGCAATCCGGTTGGCCAGAACGTCGGACATCTCGTGGAAACAGGGAACGTCCAGCTCGGCCGTGACAACGGTCGTCGGCGCGGCGATCGCCACCAGGAGCTCGATGCTGTTCGGGTACGGCGCGTGCGGGTCCGCGCTCGTCCAGTTCACGCCGGAGTAGTCGCCGACCATCTCAGCGAGCCGGCGCGCGACGTCCGGCGTGCTCCCGCTCGCCGCGCTTGTCACGGCCGGCCGGAGGCGTGGGCGGCCAGCGCCGTCGTTGCGCTGACTCGCGTCAAGGGCCCGCTCAGCCGCCTGCGCGACGCACCTGCTCGCGACGTCGAGCTACGAGCGCTACAAGGGACGCGCGGACACACCAACACCGCTACCACCCAGCCGTACGCCGATCTGGCCGCCGCGTGACCGGCGGCCGTTCTCGCTTCGCGGTCGCCAGCTCGGTTGACCCGACTACCTCCGTCGGAGTCCGGCGCGGCCGTGTGCGGCCGCTATCGAGTTGCCTTCTTGGCCGCGCTTCGCGCCCTCCCCAGTGTGTTCTCGGCCTTCCCTTTGAGTTGCTCGCTGGCGCCGCGAACCTCGGTCCCGGGCCGTCCCGTGTCGGCCCCTGCGTCCTTCCTGATCGCTCCCCGAGAACGCGCTCAGACGGGGACCAAGGATCGCGGATCCACTTCAGAGAACGGGTCCACACCTCAACGCGGCCGCTCCTCAGTCGCGAGCGGAAGCCGCCCGTCAGCGTCGATGGACTGGGGCCCCGCGCGCGCTGCGGAAGCTGGCAGCCACGTCGCGTGTGGCGGCTTCAGCGCCGAGGGGATAGACGTGGAGGGCATCGACTCCGGGTGTGCTGGCAAGCTCGGTGGCGAGTTGGGTGGCGAGTTCGAGACCGCCGCCCATGCTGATTTGCCGGTGAGTGGAGTCTGGGAGCAGACAACCGGGCAAGCGTCGGGCTTGGTCGGCCATTCGTTCGTTTCGGAGTAGGGCGACGCCGGCGTAGAAGCGAATGTCGGCCAAGAGGTCTGCGGTTCGCTCAAGGAACTCGCGGAGGGCATTGACGTCGAAGATCATCTGCGACTGGACGAATTCGGCTCCCGCCCCCAGCTTGCGCTCAAGCAGTCGGATCTCTCGGTCGATATCGTCCGCGAAAGGGTTCACCACGGCGCCGACTGCCAGTTCGTTTGGAGCGGCCCAGCGCTTGGCCTCGGCGATAAGAGAGGTTGCAGTGAGGTCCTTGACGTGCGGGACGCCGTCGACGGCGTTGCCGTAGAGGCAGAGGACGCCCTCCGAACCGAGTGCTGCGGCACCGATAACCTGCGACTGCAACGCTAGCCGGTTGCGGTCGCGGCACGAGACGTAAACGATCGTCTTGACGCCCTGTTCCCGCGCGAGGGCGACCGCGGCGAGGGGTGACATGCGCGACTGCCCGGCGTGATTGTCGGTCAGTCCGACGACGTCGACGGTGTCGGCCAGTGCGGCGATCCTCTCGCGTACTCGCAGCGCGTCCGGCGTGGCTGGAAGCGAGATCTCCGCGGAAATGAGGGCGGTCAACGGCATCAATCGCAGGCTAACCGCAAATCAGCGACAGCGAGTCCGTCAGCGCGTGATCGAGCGATCGGGAAGCTCCACTCCGGGATCCGCGCTGGCGCCGGACCCCGTGGCCGGACCGACGCGAAGAGGCGTGTTCTTCAGTAACAAAGACCACGACGACGTCGCTGGCAACCAACACCCACCACGAGCACATCAACCCGTACGGCCGCGACGACATCGACCTTGCGCCGGGGACTGCGCAAAGCAAACACCGGCCGCTCCGAGAACCTCCACCAGTCGGCGAGCGAGCCGCTCCGGATGTGGCTGGCGGCTTGAGCGGGGACTGTCTTCTCGGCCAACGAGAAGCGTGGGCATAATCTTCGCTCGATAGCACTCATTCGGTCGCTGGTCCGAC
>JADGPN010000082.1 GCA_017882465.1 Solirubrobacteraceae bacterium | reverse complement strand
TCGGCCCGATTCTCTGCCTGCTCAGCTCCGAGCGGGCCGTGCGGATGCTGGGGTTCGTCGCGCTGGCGGCGATCGCCGGCTACGTGCTTACCCCGGAGAGCGCCGCCGGCCCGGCCGGCGCCCCATCGGGCTTTGCCTTCAACCTGCGCTATGCCGCACCGGCGCTCAGCCTGACGCTGGTGACGCTGCCGCTGGCCTCGGCTCTCGACGGCCCCCGGCGGCGCCTGGCGACGCAGCTGGCGCTGGCGGCCATGCTGGCCGCCACCCTGCTCGAGGGGCGTCTGTGGCCCTCGGGCTACATCGCCGGCGGTGTTCTCGTCGGACTGGCCGTCGGGGCCGCCATCCTCGTGCCCCGGCGGGGCACCCGGACGCCGTCACCGGACTCGCGGGTGCGCTCGCCGCTGCGCCCGGTGCTGGTCGCCGGCGTGATCCTGCTGGCGTGCGCCGCGGCGGCCGCAGGCTACGCCGGCCAGCGCCACTATCTCCGCGGGCGCTACACCTACCAGCCCGGAGTCTCGTCGCTGTCGACGCTGTGGGCGTGGTTCCGGCCGGTCCATGATCAGCGCGTCGCGCTCGCCGGCACCTTCGGCGGCTTCTTCTCCTATCCCCTGTTCGGCCTCGACAGCTCCAACCGCGTGCAGTACGTCGGCCGCCGCGGAGCGCACGGGTCGTTCACCTCGATCTCCTCGTGCGCCGAGTGGCGGCGCGCCATCAACGGCGGCCGCTACCGGTACGTCGTAACGACACCCGGTCGTGATCCATGGCGACCGCGGACGCTCCTCTCCTCCCCCGAGGGATGGTGGACCGGATCGGACCCAGCCGCGCGACTCGTCTTCAGCCACCGGGCTCTGGGGCGTCAGATCTCGGTCTACGAGCTCAGCGGGCCGCTGGACCCCTCTGGCTGCCGGTGAGAGGCCCGGCGCTCGAACTGCTGCTGGTAGGCCTCGTCGACGATCGCGCAGACCTCCGCCGGCCGCTGCACGAGCCGCACCAGGTCGAGGTCGGCCGCCTCGAGCCGGCGGGAACTCAGCGCGCGCTCGCGTAACCATCGCAGCAGGCCGTCCCACTCCCCGTCGCCGAGCAAGATCACCGGAAAGTGACGGATCGTCGCCGTCTGGATCAGCGTCAGCGCCTCGAACAGCTCGTCGAGCGTGCCGTAGCCGCCCGGACCGATCACGAACGCGCAGGCGTAGCGCACGAACATCACCTTGCGGGCGAAGAAGTGCCTGAAGCGCAGCCCGATGTCGACATAGGGGTTCAGGCGTTGCTCGCGGGGCAGCTCGATGTTGCACCCGACCGACAGCGCGCCCGCGTCACGCGCGCCGCGATTGGCCGCCTCCATCAGGCCGCCGCCGCCCCCGGTGATGATCGCGTAGCCCGCCCGGCCGAGACCTGCCGCCACCTCTCTGACAAGGGCATAGTCGGGGTGCGCCGGCGGCGTCCGCGCCGATCCGAACACGGTCACCGCCCGCGGCAGCTGGGCCAGCGCGCCGAACCCGGTGGCGAACTCCGCCGCGATCTCCCGCACCCGCCCGGCGTCCGCGAGGCGAACCTCGAGCGGCTCGTCCCCGAGCCACAGCAGTAGCTCCTCATCGAGGGTCAGCGGCCGCGCCGGGGGTTGCCCGTCCGTGGTCATCGGCTGTAGCGTAGGCGTGATCGACGCTGCGGAGCGCCGAGCTCGTCGAGGACCCGCCGCCGGGCCGGCAGGCGCCAAGCGCCCGGCTGCAGCGGGGGCTAATCTCAGCTGACGATGACCGCGACCGGCGACCATCTCCAAGACCCCGAGCTGCTGCAGACCGAGTGGGACCTGAGCCCGTTGGTCGACGGCGACGAGGCCGTCGGCATCGAGCGTGAGCTCGACGAGGCGACCCGGCTCGCCGAGGCGTTCGCCGCCGCCCACGCCGGCAGGATGAGCGAGCTGGACGGCGCGGGGCTGGCCTGCGCAATGCGCGAGCTGGCCGAGATCCACGAGCTGGTCGGCAAGGCCGGGTCGTATGCCTCGCTGCGGTTCGCCACCGATACGGGCGACCCGGCCCGCGGGGCGCTGCTCCAGCGCGTCCAGGAGCGCGCGACGGCGATCGAGACCAAGCTCCTGTTCTTCGAGCTCGAGTGGGCGGCGCTGGACGATGAGCGCGTCGCCGAGCTGCTCGAGCACGACGGTCTGGACTTCTGCCGACACTATCTGCGCAGCGTCAGGCGCTACCGCCCTCATCTCCTATCCGAGCCCGAGGAGAAGGTGCTGGCCGAGAAGTCGATCTCCAGCCGCAGCGCGTGGAGCCGTCTGTTCGGCGAGCTAACCGCGGCGATCGAGGTGCCCATCGGGGATGACGAGCTGGCTCTGGACGTGGCGCTGAGCCGGCTGCAATCGCCCGAGCGTGAGGTCAGGCGCCAGGCCGCCGAGGCGGTCACCGAGGCACTCGAGCCGGGCCTGCGCACGCGCGGCTTCATCTACAACACGCTCGTCCACGACAAGGCGGTCGAGGACCGTCTGCGCTCGTATCCGCACTGGCTGGCCAGCCGCAACCTGTCCAACGAGGCGTCCGACGAGTCGGTCAAGGCCCTGATCGAGGCGGTTCGTCGCCGGTACGACATCCCCCAGCGTTGGTACCGGCTCAAGGCCGAGCTGCTCGGCGTGCCCCGGCTGGCCGACTACGATCGCGCCGCGCCGGTGCTGCCCGAGGACGTGAAGTTCAGCTTCGCGGAGGCCCGCGAGCTCGTGCTCGACACCTACGACTCGTTCTCGCCCGAGGCTGGGCGGATCGCACGTCGCTTCTTCGAGGAGGACTGGATCGACGCCCCAATCCGGGCCGGCAAGCGCGGCGGGGCGTTCTGCGCCTACACGGTGCCGAGCGTTCATCCCTACGTGATGCTCAATTTCACCGCCACGCGTCGCGACGTCCTGACCATGGCCCACGAGCTCGGCCATGGTCTGCATGCCGCCCTGGCTCAGCCGCAGGGCGTCTTCCACCAGTCCACCCCGCTCACGCTGGCCGAGACGGCCTCGGTGTTCGGCGAGGCGCTCGTGTTCGGGCGCATGCTCGAAGCCGCCGGGAGCGAGCGTTCCCGCCTCAGCCTGCTGGCCGAGCGCCTCGACGGCGCGGTGGCGACCGTATTCCGGCAGATGGCCATGAACCGCTTCGAGCACGTCGTCCACACGCGACGGCAGCAGGAGGGCGAGCTGTCGGTGGATCGCATCGGCGAGCTGTGGACCGAGACCCAGGTGGAGCTGCTGGGCGATGCGGTCGAGGTCACCGACGGCTACCGGATGTGGTGGTCGTACGTGCCCCACTTCATCAACACGCCCGGCTACGTGTACGCCTATGCCTACGGCCAGTTGCTGGCGCTGTCGGTCTACCGCCGCTACGCCGAGGAGGGCGAGACGTTCGTGCCGCGCTACCTCGAGCTGCTGGCCGCGGGCGGATCGCGCAGCCCCGAGGAGCTCGCGGCGATCGTCGGCATCGACCTCGCTGATCCGGGCTTCTGGGACGCAGGGCTGACGCTGGTCGAGGAGCAGCTCACCGCGGCCGAAGAGGCCGCCGCCGCCCTTCAGGGGTGAGAGCCTCAGGCCCGGTTCACACCGGTCGGCGGGCGCCGGCGGGGCGAGTGCGCTACGCGGTCGAGGCGGCGTCGTGCATGAGCCTTCCCACCGGCACAGCGGTGAGATGCTCTGCATCCAGCGCCTGGCGCAGCTTCGTGAGCAATGGATCGAGCTGGGAGGCGTTGGCGACCGAGAGCTCGACCACCTCACCGGCGCGGAGCGTGCCGACCGAATCGCCGGGATCGAGCCGTACGGCGCCCGCGACGGGCCGTCCACCGGCCCCGTGCGCCAGCAGCCATTGGCCGATGCTCGGACCCCGCGATGCGTATAGAAAGTGCCTGCTGTAGCCCATCGTCGCGACCAGATGGTGTAGCTGACCGCGGGTTCCGAGCCAGCGCACGAGACCGCCCGTGGGCAGGCGGGGGACCGCCTGATCGCCCATCCGCATGATGCCCAGCTCCGAGGCCGACAGCGCGGAATCGAGTGTGAAGGAGACGTGCATGCCGCTCGCCAGCAGCGTGCTGGCCAGCGCCGGCACCTGAGTGCCCGGTGCGTCGACGAGGACGCCGACCTCGGGCCGCACGGTCTCCACCGCGGTCGTGGGCCGGATGTGCGCGAAATGGGACACGAGGCTGTAGGAGGCGCCTGTGGTGAGCGTCCAGGCGGCCACCGCGCCGGCGGCGGCCGCGGTCGTCACGACGCGCGTTGTGCGCAGGCGCCACACCGGGACCGGAGTGGCGCGCCGCTCCTCGGTGAACACGAGCGACGCCGTCGAGGGCCGGAGCGCAAACGAGCCGTCCGGCTCGGGATGGCTGGCCAGCGCCCGCTCGATCGCCGGCCCGAGGTCGGCGCGCTTGCGCGCCACCTGAGCCAGCCCGAATCGCTCGAAGGCGGCATTGCTGGCCCGCACGTGACCGACCCCGAAGCCGAACGAGACGACCGGGCACCCGCGGATGATCGCCTCGAGCACGGTCAGGCCGGCCGAGGAGTGCACCAGCGCGTCTCCGGCAGCGAGCACATCCCCCATCCGATCGGTGAAGCCCATCAGCCGCAGCCGTGGCTCGGACGGGAACCGCTTGGCCAGCCGGGAACGTAGGTTGTCGTTGCGGCCGCACAGCGCGAGCACGATCGCATCGGGAACCTGTAGCGCGACCTCGACCGCCTCGACGAGGTTGCCCACGCCCCAGCCGCCGCCCGAGACGACGATCACCTGGTCATCGGCGGGCAGGCCCAGATCGTGGCGGGCCTCCGAGCGCGAGCGCGGCACCAGGAACGCCGGCGAGGTCGGTGGCTTGGCCCAGCGCACGCTGCCGGGTCCGGCGATCCGCTCGACCTCCTCGACGGACTCGGGATGGGTGACGAAGTGCAGGTCGATCCCGGGATGGGCCCAGAAGCGCAGGCCGGCCAGATCGGTGATCGAGGAGAAGCACGCTACGTCCAGCTTGCCCTTGCGTCTCAGCTCCCCGAGGATCGCCGTCACGCCCGGGTAGGTGGAGACGATCACGTCCGGGTTGTGGGCCCGGATCAGGCGCATCAGGCCGCGGCGGCCGAAGGTATACAGCAGGCGCTGCGAGAGCCACCGGGTCGGCGCGAAGTTCATGAACAGCGAGTACTGAAGGTCGAACAGCCACGGGAGCCAGCGGAACATGAAGGCCGAGTTCTCGCGCAGCACCTTGGTCAGCAACGGCCCCATCGCGGGCAGGCCGTTGACGATCGACACCCGCGCGTCGGGGTCCTCGTCGGCGAACTCGCGGGCCACGGCCCGGGCCGGGAGGTCATGGCCCTCGCCGATGTCGGCCGAGATCAGCAGCACCTTGCGCGGCGGCGCCTCGGCGTCGGGCTCCTCGATCGGCAGCGGCGGCAGCGCGGCCCGCTCGGCGGCGATAGCGGCCTGCTGGCGGCGCCAGGCGACGTACCGGCGCACCCCCTCGGAGAACGGCGTCGCGGCGGTCCAGCCCAGCTCGCGCTCGGCGCGCTCGCTCGACACCAGCTTGCCTCCGAAGTCGCCCGGCCGTGCCGGCATGTGCACGATCTCGACGTCACCGATGATCTCCTTGACGGTCTCGGCGATCTGCTTGATCGTCACCGTCTCGTCGCTGGCCAGGTTGTACACGCGATTGAGCGCCACCTCATCCAGCCCCGCGGCCACTCCGTCGGCCAGGTCCTCGACGTAGACGAACCGCCGCGATTGGCTGCCGTCCCCGGCCAGCGTCAGCGGCTCGCCCGCGAACGCCTTGTTGACGAACGCGGGGATCACCGCGGCCTCGCGAGCCCGCGGTCCGTAGGGGATCCCGAAGCGGAGGATCGTGTAGTCGATCCCGTACAGCTCCTGGTAGGCCTTGCAGTAGAGCTCGCCTGCCAGCTTGGTGCTGGTGTAGAGGTGGCTCGGCGGTGGCAGCAGCGTGCCCTCGTCGACCTCGTCGCCGGCGCAGTCGGAGTAGACCCAGATCGTGCTCGCGTAGACGATCCGCTTCACGCCCGAGCGACGCGCGGCCTCGAGCACCGCCACGGTGCCGCGAGCATTGACGCGCTCGGCGTCCTCGGGCTCGGCGTGGACGTCGTTGACGTCGGCCACCGCCGCCAGATGCGCCACCGCGTCGCAGCCCTGCAGCGCGCGCTCCAGCGCTTCGCGGTCGGTGATCGAGCCGAGCACGGTCTCGACGCTCCCGGGCTCGTGCCAGGGCGACGGGCGCAGGTCGTAGATCACCGGCTCGTGCCCGCGCAGGCGCAGCTTGTCGACCACATGCGAGCCGATGAATCCCGATCCGCCCGTCACCAGAACTCTCATGCTTTAGGACCCCGCCTGCTCGTTGGACGTCGTCATGCCGCTTCGCTCGGCCGGTAGTACAGAGGAACGCAGGAATGGTTGCGCGCCACCCAGTCGGTATTCGGCAGCTCGACGTCGTGACCCATGATCCGGTGACACGGCTCGTCGTAGACCCGGCCGGTCGACTTCTCCAGCCAGTCGAACACGATGTACTTGTACAAGCCTGAGACCATCCCGGCCGGCAGCTCCATCCGGCCGGCGTGGATCGGGTCGAGGTGCGTGCGCGCGACCTCGTTCTTCCACGCCACGATCTCCGGCAGTCGCTTGATCTGGACCAGGCCGAGCGCGGCGGTGAACTCGCTCATGCGGAAATTGAGCCCGGCGATCTCGTACATCGGCTTGCTGTAGTTGCGGTACAGGCGGGCATGATCGAGCACCTCCGGACGGCCGCTCACCAGCACGCCGCCCTCTCCGGTGGAGATCGTCTTCGTCGCATACAGGGAGTACACGCCCGCGTCGCCGTAGGTGCCCGGCCGGCGCCCGTTCCAGCTCGCGCCGTGGGCGTGGGCGCAGTCCTCGATCAGGAAGATCCCGTGCTCGCGGCAGTAATCGGCGATCGCCTCGACCTCGAAGGCAATGTGCCCGCCGATGTGCACCAGGAAGGCGGCCCTGGGCTTGTGGCGGTCGGCCTTGGCCTCGAAGTCTCGGAACGTCATGCACAGATCATCTCGATTGCAGTCCACGAACTGGACCGTCGCGCCGGCCCGGATGGCGGCGAGGGGAGTGGCCATGAAGGTGTTCGACGGACACAGCACCGTCTCCCCCTGCACCTGGGCGAAGTCGAGCGCGGCCAGCGCGCCTCCGGCCCAGCTAGAGCAGGCGACGGCAGGCAGGCCGTTGTGCTCCTCCCAGGCGGCCTCGAACCGAGCCTGCATGTCGGCCTCCGACCAGCGGCCCGAGTCGAGCACCTGATCGATCAGCTCGTGCAGCCGCGCTCGGTCGCGCTGATCGAAGCCGATCGCGAACCTGGCGAAGTCGGGCGTGCCCCGTTCGGGCACGCTGTGTCTGGAAGCGGTGGTCATGTTCTAGGCGGCAATACGAGTCGCACAGGGGGCGCCGTCATCCAGCCGTCCGGTGCCAACCCCGCGTTCAGCTCGCGATCGTCTCAGGCGTCGCGCACGCTGACAAGCCTGTCAGACTGGCAGGACGGTAGCGGTTTCGATCCGCTTCAGCTCTGTCAGGATCAGGGGCAGGGCCTCGGCGGTCCGCTCGTGTGAACCCTTGGCGCTGTAGAAGTCGGCGTCGTGCAGGAGAATCACGTCGCCGGGGGCGAGATGGCGGGTGGCTCGGCCGGCAATCCGGCCGGCGGTGGTGAGCCTTCTCCAATCCTTGCCCCAGCGCGACCACAGCAGCGGCGTGAACCGCTCGCGGGCAAGCGCGAGCCCAGACGCGCTGTAGATCCCGTACGGCGGTCGATGCAGCTCAGGCGAGGTCCCGGTCGCGTCTTCGATCGCGGCCGCCCCGCGCCGCAGGTCGGCGCTGATCTCGGCGACCGAGAGCCTGAGCTGAAGTCGGTGCCGGTGCCCGTGCAGAGCCACGGCATGTCCCGCCGCCACCACCTCGGCCGCCAGCTCCGGCCGGCGCTCGACCTGCTCCCCGATCATGAAGAAGGTCGCCCGGGCACCGGCATGTCCGAGGATCTCGAGCATTGCGGGAGTGCCTTGGGGATGGGGTCCGTCGTCGAAGGTCAGCGCCACGCCGGCGCCGTCCGGCAGGCGCTGAGCCAGGCCAAGGTCGCGCGCCAGCGACGGCACCACGGGCGCGAGCAGATGACGGAGCACTCCAGGATGATGGCGAACCTGGTGTACAACGGAAGCGTGCGCCCCGATCTCGATCACTGGCTGCCGGATCCAGCCGTGCGCGTGCACCACCGCCGCCAGGCCGCCGTCACCCCGGAGGCGCTGTGGGAAGCGGCGCAGACGGTGAGACTGAAGGACACGCGCATGCTCGGCCGCCTGGTCCGGTGGCGAATTCCCGGCCTCGAGCGCGACCTGCCGTTCGACACCCTGTTCCGCGCTTCCCCGTTCGCAGTCCTCTCCGCCGCGGACGGCGCTCTTGTCTCGGGGCTGGTGGGGCGAATCTGGACCCTGCGCCGGGATTACCCGCAGCTTCATGACCCGGACGAGTTCCGCAGCTGGTCGACCCCCGGCACCGTGCGGGTCGTGCTGGCGAACTGGGTCGAGCCCGCCGCGAACGGCGCGTTGCTGTTCTCGGAGGCCAGGGTGGCCCCGGTCGACCGGGAGGCGCGCGTCGGCCTGGCCGCCGTGCGTCCCCTGGTCAGCGCCTTCCAGCACCTGGTCGGCAGCGAGGGAATCGAAGCGGCGGTGCGCCAGGCCGAGCGGAGCTATCGCCGCGCGCAAAGATGATCGCTCGCCCGCGACCGCTCGGCTCCACCCTCACTCCGCGCCCGCTGGCCACCGGCTGCGCGCTGCTGCTCGGCTGCGGAGTGGCGGCGGGCTGCGGGTCCACGGCGCGGGAACGGTCCAAGCACGATCCACCCCGGAGCTTAATCGGCGCGCCCGCGGCCCCGGTCCCGGTCGAGCTCCAGCTCGAGCTGCCTCTGATCGGGCTCTCGAGCGCGCCGACCGTGAGCTTCGGGACCAGCCACCACACCACGACGCTGCACGGCGTCGTCCGCCCGGCCGGCACCACCGTCTACCTGCTCGACCCGGCCGGAGGCCGCACCGTGCTCAACCCGGCGGCCGGAGGCGCGTTCACGTGGCGAGCCGCGCTCCGGCCGGGCGGCAACACGTTCACCTTCACCGCCGCGCGGCTCGGGTCCACGAGCCGCACCGCGAGCGTGTCGGTCGACTGGCACGGCCCCAGTGCCGACGCGATGCGGGCCGCGATCCTCGCCGATCCGGCGAAGTACCTGCCGCCGGCCAGCGCCGGGCTCAACCGCAAGCTCGCGCCGCTCGGCAACCTGCCGTCGGTCACCGCCGGTACGATCACGGTCAAATTCTCGATCAACACCATCCACGCCGCCCCCCCGTCCCCGGCCGGAGGGCCCGGCAAGTGGCTGGGGGGATTCGAGCTGACCGAGTACTACCCAGCCCTGGAGGCCTGGTTCGCCGGTGCGCCCGTCAACGCCCCCGGCCTGCCCGGACAGCACCGGATCGACTGGCTCTACTCAGCGCACGGACTGTCGATGGAGGGCGACGGTGTTGGCCTCAACGGCCGTCAGTACCACGTCGCCGACCTCGGATCAGGCGGCTGGCTGACCGCGGGCGGCCAGGGGACGGCGCAGTTCGGCCCCGGGAGCGCGCCGTTCTGGCGCACGGGTGGCTTCTGGCGCAACTTCTCGGGCGTGCTGACCTTCCCGCTCGCGGCCGGGGGATGGTCAGCGGGAGTGGGAGTGCGGTATGTGCCGCCCCCGGGAATCACTTTCGCCCCCGGGCAATCGCGCCCACTCGGCTACCTGCGCAGCGTCGCCGTCGATCCGCGGGTGATCCCGCTCGGCAGCCACGTCTTCATTCCCGCCTATCAATCAATCAACGGCGGCTGGTTCGAGGCCGACGACACCGGCGGCGCGATCGTGGGCAACCACATCGACGTCTTCCGCCCGCCGCCCTCCAATCCCAGCGACACGGGCAATTTCGCCACCTCTCAAAACGTGTACGTGGTGCCTCCGGGGGTGCCGCTGCCCTGACGCGCGGCCGCGGGCTCGCGGAGGGCTTCAGCCCTGGAGAATCGACATGATCGCCCCGATCACGACCACGGAGGCCACTGCGATGATCGCGCCGTCGAGCTTGTCCGTGCCGCCGGTCTGTGCCATGTTCGAGTCACGGTACCGCGCCCGCCATCCCGGCGGCTAACGTCGTGTCGATGGCCAGCTTCGACGCCGTGGTAACCGTGCGCCGCACGCGCTACGTGAATGAGGCAACGGGCTGGGCGGTGCTCGACGTCGCCGGCGAGGACGGTGCTTCCGTGGTGCTGGTCGGCCCCCTCGTGCATCTCGAGGACCACGAACGGGCGCGCGTGATCGGGACGTGGGTGCACGACAGCCGCTTCGGCCGCCAGGTCAAGGTGACCGAGGCCAGGCCGCTGCCCCCATCCGACGCAGACGCGCTGATCGCGTATCTGCGGCGGGTCAAGCACGTTGGTCTACGGCGGGCGGCGGCCCTGGTGGGGCGGTTCGGGCCGGACGGCGTGCTGGACGCGATCGATCGCGATCCGGCGACGGCGTTCGCCGGCGTCGGGCTCGGCCGCGGTCGCGCCGTGCAGGAGGCCGCCCGCTCATGGGAGGGGCTGCGGGCCATGCGGCGCCTGCACCTGATGCTGGCGCCGCACGGGCTGGCGTACCTGGTCCCGCGCGTGCAGGAGCACTTCGGCGAGGGGGCGGCCAGGATCGTCGCCGCGCGCCCGTATGAGCTGACGAGCGTGTTCGGCGTCGGGTTCCAGATCGCCGATCGCATCGCGCTCGGCTTCGGCGCGCCGCTCGAAGGCCCGGCCCGGGCTCGCGCCGGCGTGCTTCATCTCCTCGGCGAGGCGGAGCGCAGCGGAAGCACCTGCATGCCACTGACTGCGCTGCGCGCCGGCTTGGCCGAGCTGCTCGGCGTGTCCGACCCGCCAGGCGAAGCCTTCATCGACGAAGTGGTCGAGTCCGGAGACCTCGCTCGCTCGGGCGAGTGGATCTACCGGCGGCCGACGGCGGAGCTCGAGGCGGAGCTGGCCGAGCGAGTGCGCGGGCTCTTGTCGAGCGAGCCCGCGGGACGGCTCTCACCGCCTTCCGCGGCTGACTTCGCGTCGGCGGTCTCGCAGGACCACGACGCCGCTCCCGAGCTGAACGCCGAGCAGCTCGCGGCCGTGCGCGCCGCATTCGTGCACCGCCTGTCGCTGATCACCGGCGGCCCCGGCACCGGGAAGACGGCCACGATCCGGACGATCGGCTCGGTCGCATCCGCGCAGGGAGCGCGCGTGATGCTGGTGGCGCCGACTGGCAGAGCGGCGATCCGGATGACCGAGGCGACCGGGATCACCGCCAGGACCGTGCACTCGGCGCTGGGCTGGATCCCCGGCGAGGGGCCCTCGCACGACGAGGAGGACCCGCTCGCCTGCGACCTGCTGATCGTCGACGAGTCCTCGATGGCGAACCTGGAGCTGATGGTGACGCTGCTGCGCGCCGTGGGGCCGAGGACCTGCGTCGTGCTCGTCGGCGATGCCGACCAGCTCGCCCCGGTCGGAGCCGGCAAGCCGTTCGCCGAGCTCGTCTCCTCCGAGCTCGTGCCGACCGCCCGCCTGACTCACATCTTCCGCCAGGCCGCCGGAAGCATGATCGTCCAGGGCGCCCACGCGATCCGCCGTGGCGAGGCCCCTGACTTCGCGGTGACGGGACCGGAGATGCGGCGGGACCTGTTCCTGATCGAGCGGCCCGACGAGGTCGCCGCGCGCCAGGAGATCGTGTCGCTGGTGGCATCCCGGCTCCCGGCTCATTACGGCATCGACCCGATCACCGACATCCAGGTGTTCGCCCCCGTGTACCGAGGCGAGCTGGGCATCGACCGGTTGAACGACGCCCTCCGCGAAGCGCTCAATCCCGACGGGCCGCCGGTGCGCGGCGGCCGCTTCAGGATCGGGGACAAGCTGATGCTCACCGGCCGCAACCTGCACGAGATCGGGCTGATGAACGGGATGCTGCTGCGGCTGCTGGACGAGATCTCCTCAGACGGCGACGACCCCGCGCTCCTGCTGAGCGCTGAGGAGGTGATCTTCCGCCTGCCGCCCGAGGACGCGGACCGGCTGAAGCTGGCCTACGCGTGCTCGGTCCACCGTGGCCAGGGCATCGAGCTTCCGGTCGCGATCATCGTCGCCCATCCGGCCGGCGGTGCGTTCTTCCTGCGCCGCGAGATGCTCTACACCGCGATCACGCGGGCCAAGATCGCGACCGTGATCGTCGGCACCCGCGACGTCGTGCGCCGCGCCGCCCGGACCCCCGACACCGGCCGGCGCCACAGCCGGGTCGTGGAGCGGTTGCTGGAGGGGTAGGTGGCCCCGCGAAACCGCGGCGGGGTGTGGGGCTTCGGCCCTATCAGCTCTGCCGGAGGAGGCGGGCGAGGGTCGTCGTGATCTCCCGGGGGCACTTCACCACCTGGCGCTGCGTGCAGCGGATCACCGTCCAGCCGTCCAGCTTCAGCAGCTGATCTCGCCGCCTGTCGTCCTCGAACGCCACCCGGTCGCGTGGAAGCGGCGGCCGTCGGTCTCGACGATCAAGCGGGCGCGGCGAACGAGGAAATCGGCCTCGATGGCCGGCCGTCGCCGAGCACGAGGTGCCTGCCGGTTCGGGGGACGGGAGGCCGGCGTCGCGGCAGAGAGCCAGGAACTGTTCTTCCAGCTCGCTGCGGGTCAGCCGTGGCTCGTCGAGCTCGGCGGGGATCGACGCGACCACGCCGGCTCCGCGGCGCGTGGGCTGTCGCTCAAGCTGGTCCTCCAGCACGCGGAGATCGAACAGCTGGTGGGCCTCGGCCTGCTCGAGGAAGCGCCCCACCCCGCGCCGGTCGACCGCCTCGGCCAGGTCGATCGCCGTGCGGGCGAGGGACGTGCACGGGATGCCGCGGCGCTCCGGTGGAGGCGGCCCGTGGCCGCGCGGTCCCGCACCGCTCGGGCGCTGAGCCCGAGCATGGTCAGCTGCCCAATCGACGCCACCGCTTATTGGCGGGCAAACAGCGCCACGATCTCAGCCTCACGGACAGGGTGGTCGGATTTCGGCGGCCCCTTCGCCGAAATCCGCCCACCCTCGGACGAACAGTCACTCTCGGGGCCGGGGCGGGCCTTGGTCTCGCGGTCGGGGCGGGCCTCGGCGGACACCTGGCCATGCTCCCGCAGAAAACGTGACGCGTGGGTCACGAACGCGTGCCAATTCTGTGGAATCGCCGCGCGCGCCGGTCCCCGCCGCCGGCCACCTCACCCCCTACCGCCAGCCGGCCTCCAGCCTCGCCACCGCCTCGCCGGCGTCACCGCCCATCAACTCGGCCAAGCCCTGCACGAGGCGGCGCTGCGGCTCGACGGCCGCGCCGGCGCCCATCACCCCGATCCGCCACACGCGTCCGGCCAGCGGGCCGACGCCGCTCGAGATCTCGATCCCGTGCTCCAGCAGCAGGCGGCGGCGGACCGCGGCCTCGTCGATGCCCTCCGGAACCCGCACCGCCAGCAGCGACCACAGCGCCTCGCCATCGGGAGCCAGGCGCTCCAGGCCCAGGGTCGCCAGGGCCTCACGGAGCGCCTCATGGGCTCGCTGGTGCCGGGCCCAGCGCTGCTCGAGGCCCTCCTCCAGCACCAGTCCCAGCGCCTCGCGGAGCGCGTAGACCATGTTGATCGGCGCCGTGTGGTGGTACACGCGCGGCGGGGCGCCCTCGACATCCTCCCGCCAATACGCGAGGATCGCCCGCAGGTCGAAATACCAGGAGCGGCAGGGCTCGCTGCGTGCGAACAGGCGCTCGACAGCTCTCGCTGAGGCGGTGAAGGGCGCCAGCCCCGGTGGGCAATTGAGACATTTCTGGGTCCCGCTGAAGGCCACGTCGACGCCCGCCGCGTCGATCTCGATCCGCTGGCCCGCGAGCGAGGTCACGCAGTCGACCAGCAGCAGGGCATCGCGCTCCCGGCACGCCTCGGCCAGCCCGTCCAGCGACTGGCAGACCCCGGTCGATGTCTCGCCGTGGACGACGAACAGCGCCGCTGTTTGCCCGTCGAGCGCCTCGATCAGACGCTGCAACTCGATCGCCCGGCCCCATTCCCCGTCGACGCGCTCGACGATCGCGCCGTTGCGGGTGAGCTCGTCGGCCATGCGCTCGCCGAACAGGCCGTTGACGCCGCACACCACCCGCTCCCCAGGGGCGACGAAGTTGACCACCATCGTCTCCATCCCGGCGCTGCCGGTGCCCGAGACGGCCAGAGTCGTCCGGTTCCGGGTGACCATCGTCCAGCGCAGGCGCTCCATCGTGTCTTCGATCAGCGCCCCGAACGCAGGGTCGAGGTGGCCGATCGTGGGCTGCGCGAGCGCGCGGAGCACCCGCTCGGGAACCGGGCTCGGCCCCGACCCCAGCAGCAGCCGGTCCGGCACCACCAGCTCCGGGAGCGCCGTGCTCATGCCCGTCAGACCTTCTCGAGCACGAGCCGATAGTGATCCATCAGCTCGCGCTCGAAGCAGACCCGGTTCGAGCTCCCGCCCGAGGTGTAGGCGAAGCGGAAATCGGGACTGCTGAGCCAGCGCGGCAGTAGCCGCAGCTTGAGCGCCGCCATCCTCGGGTTCCAGGTACCGATGCGCTTGTCCCACTGCCGGATCGTCTCGATGTAATCGAGCCGGCCGCTCTCGCTGGAGATGAGCCGAAAATGGGGCTCCGCGCACCGGATCACCTGCTCCTGGCCGAACGGCAGCCACGAGCCCGGGAACGCCGCCGCCATGATCGCCAGCCACCATGCGTCCGAGTCCTTGGGAGCGTCGCGAGTGACCGTCTCGGGCGGGATCATGTTGCGCCCGAAGACCATCGTCTGCAGATAGAACCTGCCTTTGTCGGGCAGCACGGTCGCCACCCGCTCGAAGATCCCGCTGTAGACCTCGTCCTGGCGTCCGGCCTCGTGCTCCTCGGGCGAGCAGAAGTGCTCGAAGGCGCCGAGGCTGGCGACCGCGTCGAACGAGCCGAAGGTGTCAAGGGTCACCTGACGGGCATCGTGGAGGCGGACGTCGAGGCCGTGCCGGCGGCACGACGCCTCCTGGGCGGAGGATAGGGTGACCCCGAGCCCTCGCGCGCCCTTATTGCGGATGTAGTTGAGCAGGCCGCCCCAGCCGCAACCGAGGTCGAGCACCCGCCTGCCGGGGGCGATCCCGATCTGCTCAGCCACGTAGTCGTGCTTGCGCCGCTGCGCCTGCTCGAGGCTCAGCGTGTAGTCGCCGTCGTACTTCGCTCCGCTGAAATCGGCCAGCTCGCCGAGTCCAAGCCGCACCACGCGGTCGGTCAGCGAGTAGCTGAAATCAATGTCTCTGCGCTCAGCCATACCCCCCTCGAGATGCCGGACGGACGGGCATCCTACTCATCTGCCCGCCGGTGCCGCCGCACGCATGGAGCGAAACGTTGTCTGCCGTCCCGTCCCGGGGTAAACCGGCACTGCCGTGCCGGTTTGCGTCTCCGGGCACTCTGTTCCAACCATCGGCGAGCGGCGTGCCTTCTCGCTCCAAACGCCGCCCGCCTGACGGGAAATTACGCTGGGGTCAAGGCAAACGCTTGGATCACGCGGCCTGCGGGAGCGGTTGAAGGGTGACGGTGTGGCCGAGGGATTGCAGGCGGGCGACG
>JADGPN010000346.1 GCA_017882465.1 Solirubrobacteraceae bacterium | reverse complement strand
CGTCCAGCCTGGGCGTGGCCCCACGCTGGCGAGCGCTAGTGGGCGAATCCGAAAGCGTGCTGCGGCGTGACCGGGAACGGCACGATTGCAATGTCGCCATTGCGGTCGTCCGCTGCGGAAGGGTCCAACGATCGCTCTCGAGAAAAGCGCTCGTCGCGCCACTGGCGCAGGTCGACAGAGCCGGACGGTCGGTGCTAGCCAGAACCGAGCAAGCATCCGCTCCTCCTTCCGCGCGGAGAAGCAGGGCTCCCGACGGCTCACTCGCGGCGCCGAAGCCACCGGCGAGGGAGTCGGTCTCGCAAGTGGCGAGCAGCAGGGAACTTCAGGATTCGTCCAAGAGACCTCTCGCGGCGTCAAAGCGGGGACCCGGACGGGCCCGCGGCGCCGGGTCCGCGTACCCGCGCCAGAGGAAAAGCAGGGCCTCCGGGCCAACCGTGACGACGTCGTTCGGGCCGCCGGCTCCGGCCCCGCAGGCGATTTGCAGGGCGCACCCGAGCGGCGGCTCTCAGACGCGCATTCCTCCTCGCGCGGGTATCTGCCGATCCGAGCCCAGCGGGGCGTGGCTCCCTTTGTCCGTAAGGAGCAGCCGACGGCATGATCGCTGGCGTGAGCTCGTGGCTGCTTCTGTGTGGGAGCGGCACTTTGCGGGCATGCGGTGGGCACTTCCTGCTCTCGATCTCAACAGCGTGAGCTCTGTGGACGACGACTCTCGGAGCTCGGACGCGAGCAGTCGTATCGCATCGGCAGCCGGTCGCCCTTGGGGTGGCGGCGACTCGGGGGGTTAGCGGATCTAGAATCCCGTTGAGATCGGAGGGACCGGGGTTGGCTGAATACGTTCTTTCACAGGGAGGCTCGCCAGATGTGGAGCGGGCTCGGCTGGGGTTGTTGGAGGAGTACCACGATCCGCTGACCGTCAGTCAGTTGGATGCGATTGGTGTTGGCGAGGGCTGGCGCTGTCTGGATGTCGGCGCGGGCGGAGGCTCGGTCACACGGATGCTCGCCGAGCGGGTCGGGGTCTCGGGCTCGGTGCTTGCGGTGGATCTCGACACGAGCCTGCTCGACGAGCTTGCGAGCGATCGGGTCGAGGTGCGCCGGCATGACCTCCTGTCCGACCAGCTGCCCGGAGCGGCGTTTGACCTCGTCCATGCACGCCTGCTGCTGATGTTTCTGTCGCCCCGGCTCGGCGCGTTGCAGCGACTGGTGAGCGCCGCGCGGCCGGGCGGATGGGTGGCATCGATCGCTCCGGACTTCACGGCGGTGGCGCTGTCGCCGACCAGCTTGGTGTGGCAACGGGTTTGGTCGCGGTTCCTTGACGCCGCGCTGGCCGGTGGCTGGGATCCTGGCTACGGTGCCCGCCTGTGCGGCGACCTACGCGCAGCGGGACTCGTCGATGTGCACGCCGACTACATCGCGCGGTGCTATCCCGGCGGGGCGCTCCCCTCGCGGCTTCTGTCGCTGACGGTCGAGCGGCTGAGAGCGCGAATGGTCCTCCTCGGCGCAGACAATGACGAGATCGACCAGGCGCGGCGCCTGCTCGAAGAGCCCGCCAGCACGATCAGATCTCCAACAACTTGCATGGCGCGCGGCCGGCGCCCCGACCACTCCTGAGCACCCTCGACGCGTCGTCAGTCTGGCGCGTCCAGACGGCGTCGCTGCTCCGCAACGAACCCAGCGACCTCACGCCCCGGCTCGATCGCTACCGCCTCGAAATGGGGAGCGGACACGGCGCGACCGCGACCGCTTGAGGCGTAAAGGAGCCACACTCGGCCGGCTCGCGAGGGCCGACGCAGACCTACCGTCGCTCTCGTACGGGCATCTCGTCGGCGACTCCACGGGCCCTGCTCAGCGCGGGAAGGGCGCCTCAGCCGTCGCTCCCGGCGCCTGGCGCGTCATCGAGGCGGCGACGGGCCCCCGAGATCCGCGCATTCCGAGACTGCCCCCGCCGACGCCAAGATGCCCGTCCGACAACGAAGGCAGGGCTTGGCACGCGGTCGTGGCAGGGATAGGCGCGGCTGCTTCACGCCTGTAGCGGCAGCGCTGGTGTCGACGCGGTCGTGACCGCTTCGGTGCCTGCAGCGTTCTCGGCCTTCAGTTAGCGCTGCGGGCAATGACCGACCCGATCCGTCCTGGGACCGCAGCGTGCGCGTTTGTCGCGAGGGACCAGGTCCGGAGTCGGACGCGAGGCTGGCTCTGCGTTCGCGTTGGCGTGGGGTGATCATGTCTATCGCGCTTCTCAGCCGGCGGTGCGGACCCGATGGCTGACTGTGATTAAGTTGACCGGGTCCTTGACCGACGCTGACCGGTGGATACCCTGATCGCCAGGGTTTCTCGTGCCTTGGACCGGGGTGAACAGATGACGGAGTCGTCGGCTGGACGGCCTGCGCTGGGAGGGCTCTTGCGTGGCCGGGAGGGTGAGCTGGCGGTGCTCGGCGAGTGTTTGTCCGGCGTGGCGCGGGGGGAGGCGGGGATGCTGGTTGTCGAGGGTCCGGCGGGGATCGGCAAGAGCAGTCTGCTGGCGGAGGCGCGGATCATGGCTGGCCGGATGGGGGTCCGTGCGTTGTTCGGTGAGGCGTCGGAGAGTCGCGAGGCCGTCCCGTTCGCGCCGCTGCTTGACGCGACTCTGGGGAGCGATCCTCCGATCGGGGAGCGCGAGTCCGCGCGGCTGCTGAGCGAGCAGCCGTACTGGATGCTTCATGAGCTCCAGGGTGCGCTTGAAGCCGCAGCGCTCGAACAGCCGCTGGCGTTGGTTCTCGATGACCTCCATTGGGCCGACAGCGGCACGCTGGGGGCGCTCACTGCGTTGCCTGCGCGGTTGGTGGGGTCCCCGATCCTTTGGATACTCGCCAGGCGCGACGACGATGGTAGAGCCCGAGTCCGCGAGTCGATGGCTCGGTTCGAGCGGGGCGGTGCCCATCGTCTGCGGATTCCCCCACTGTCTGAGCAGGCGGTGGCGGCGGTGGTTGCGGATACCGTGGGTGCCGAGCCTGCGGCTGGTCTGTTGGCGGTGGCGGCGGGCGCTTCGGGCGTCCCGTTCTTGTTGGTCGAGTTGCTCGAGGGGTTGAACGAGGAGGGCCGGCTGCGGGTCGAGGATGGGCGTGCGGAGGTGGTGGGACGAGTCTTGCCGCGTCGGTTGACCGACTCGATGCGCGACCGGCTTGATCGTCTGTCGGGTGATGCGGCGCAAGCGATCCGCGTCGCATCCGTGCTGGGTCCGCGTTTCTCGGCCGGGCAGCTTGCGGCGATGCTGCAGCGTCGGCCGTCGGCAATCGTCGCGGCTGTGGATGAGGGAATGCGGAGGGATTTCCTGGTCGAGGCCGGTGATCGGCTCAGCTTTCGTCACAGCCTGTTGCGCCAGGCCGTCCGGGAGACGTTGCCCGGTTCGCTGCGGCGGGCGTTGCAGCGCGAGGCGGCGACCGTGCTGCTGGAGAGCGGCGCGGCGGCGGTCGAGGTGGCCGAGCAGCTGGCGGACGGTGCGGAGCCGGGCGATCGTGAGGCGATCGAGAAACTGAGCGAGGCTGCGCGGAGTGTCGCCGCGTCAGACGCGGATGCCGCCGCGGATTTGAGCGTTCGCGCGCTCGAGCTGATGGCGCCTGGCGATGAGGGCCGCGGCCCGCTCGTCGCTCAGACGGTGGTTCTGCTCAGCGCGGCGCTGCGATCGGACGCCGCGAATGCACTGGGCGCTCGCGAGCTCGCAGGCACGCTGCCGGCCGATCAGGAGGCCGAGGTGCGTCTCGCGTTGTCGGGCGAGCTGCGCCGGTCGCTGATGGCGCGGACCGAGGACAACCGGCGCGCGCTGGAGCTTGGAGCACTGACGCCGGCGGTGCGTGCTCGACACCTTGGCTGGCTTACCTACAACCTGTCCGTGACCGCTCAGAGCAACGAAGCGGCGTCCGTCGGCGAGGTCGCGATGCAGGAGGCCCTGGACGTGGGCGATTTGGAGGCGCGTGTGATCGCCACAGTCGGCCTCTCGTGCGTGGATGGAACTGGCGGTGCGTTCGGCAGCGCGGCACGGCGGATCGAGGCGCTGCCGTCGTTGGAGGGGCTATCGGGGCGGGAGTCGTACGTCCATCTCGTTGGCTTCCACTACGCCAACGCTCTGGTTCACGTCGGGCGGCTCGACGATGCGCTTTGGTTGCTGGACGATGGCGTGGCGCGCGGTCGACGCGATCGCAACGCCTATCTGTTGGAGAGCTGGGCGCAGTACGGGAGCCTGTTGCGGCTCGCGGCCGGCCGTCTGGCGGACGCCCGCGCCGAGGCGGAGTCCTACGAGACGATCTTCAAGGAGGCCGCCGCAGCCAATTTCACCGGGATGGCGGGCGTTGTTGCGCTCGCCGAGGTCGCAACGCGAACTGGCGATCGGAAGCTGTTGAAAGCTGTGGTCGATGTGGCCCGGCGGATGCCGACGGACAGCACCCCGCTGGTCAAGCGCTACGGCGAATGGATCCTCACGCTCGCCGCGGTCCTGCGAAATGACCCCAGCGAGGCGGCGAGGCGATTGCGGGGCGACTATCCCCCGTACGCGTCGCCGTTCCTGCCAGGCGACGCGGCGCACCCACCGGCGGTTGCCCGGATCGCGCTCGCGGCGGGGGACCGGACGCTCGCCGCGGGCGCGGTCGACGCGGCCGAGTCGTTTGCCCGCAAGAACGACGGGGCGCCGCTGGTCAGCGCGGTCGCCGCGCACACGCGCAGCCTGGCCGAAGAGGACAGCCCAGGGCTCGTGGACGTTACGCGGCAGCGGCGCGCGATTCAGCGGCCCCTGC
>JADGPN010000345.1 GCA_017882465.1 Solirubrobacteraceae bacterium | reverse complement strand
CTCCAGCGCGGCCTCATAGGGATCGGTCATCGCGTTCCTCCTGTGGATGTTCGCGGCGCAGCCGCCCGCCGGGAGCTACGCAGGATCGGTCTAGCCATAGCGGTCGTGGCTCGAAGCGGTGGTGCCGCATGGGTGAGCTGCGCGGCTGGAGTCCGACCGATAGATGACCTTCGACTTGGAGCCGGCGTTGCGCTCGTGACGGAGGGCTGGGTGTTGGGTCTGGGTTGCTGTTGCCTGCCGAGCTCGCGGGGGTGCTCGGCAGGCGCCAGTCGGATCAGTAATGTCTATGCGGTCGCTTGCGAGTAGCGCAGCGACCCGGGCGTGTCGAGCAGCTCGCCGGTCTCCAGCAGCGTCTTCAGGCCGGCGAGGATCATCGGCCAGCCGCCGTAGATTTCGGAGTTGGCGTCGTCCTCTAGTTGGTCGTGGGTGACTCTCAGCCGGCAGGAGGTTCGGACCGGCTCGATCTCCCAGGTGACCCTCGAGGTCCGGGCGCTCTTGACCTCCTCGCTCCACAGCGCGTGGAAGCTCTGCACGAGCCGGCTCGGGGGGTCGACCTCGAGGTTCTCGCCCGCGGCGATGTCGATCACGCCTGGGACCGACGCCTTGTAGTGCGAGCCAGGCGCCCAGTCTGAGTCGGTCCGCACGCCGAAGCTGTACTTGGCTCTCAGCTGCGGATCGGTGATCGCCTCCCACAGGCGCTCCGGGGTGGTCTTGATGTAGGTCTCGAACACGGTCATCGCGCCGTGGCCGTTGATCACGGTGTACTCGTCCATCGTTTCTCCTCGAGTTCGCGCTTGATGCCGCTGATCGTCGCCGCCAGCGGCTCGGCGTATTTGCTCACCCACCGGTCGTGGATGAGCCGGATCGGGACGGGGTTCAGGTAGTGGAGCTTCTCGCGGCCGCGCCGCTGCGTGGTCACCAGGCCGGCCTGCTCGAGCACCTTCAGGTGCTTCATGACGCCAAACCGGGTCATCGGCAACTGCCCTTCGAGTTCGGTCAGCGTCTGACCGTTGCGCGCGAACAGCTCGTCGAGCAAGCTCCTGCGAGTCGGGTCGGCGAGGGCCTTGAACACCGCGTCCACGCCACCACGATACGTGACCTAAGAGTCACATGTCAAGCCGCGGCCACAACTGTTAGGCACTTCGCGGGCCGCCCGGACTTTGTTTGCGCGCCGGCGTCGGCGTCGGCGTCGGCGTCGGCGGCGAGCGACGCTGACGATCCCTTCGCCGGCGCAGCGCGCTCCGCCGGGCCAGTGCTTCGGCGACGCGGCGATCGTCCTGCCAGCGCCTCGCCCGACGTGACTGGATCAGGTGCTGCGGTAGGCGGCTAGGAAGACGTCCACCGCGCTGTCGGTGTAGCGCTTGAGCTGCGTTGCCCCGGGCGGCCGGTCGTCGCCGCTGAACATGGCGTGGTTGAGCGGGGTCGTGAGGACGAGCGACTGGAAGTGCTCGGCGGCGAGTGCGGGGTCGTGTAGCCGTAGCAGTCCTTCGTCGGCGAGCCGTTTGAACGCTGTGGTCCATGCGGCGATCGCGCGCCCGGGTCCGTGCCGTTCGTAGGCGCGACCGAGATCGGGGAACCTGCTGGCCTCGCCGATCACGAGTCGGCGCAAGCGCAGGTTCGTCGGCTGCATCACCCCATTGAGTAGGAGCGTGGCGAGCTCGCGCAGGCGTTTGGCGAGATCTCCATCGTCGTTGAGGTTGACGATCTCCTCGTAGAAGGGTTGTGTGATCTCGGCGACGAGGTCGTTAACGATCTGCTCGAACAGCTGCTGCTTGTCGGCGAAGTGGTTGTAGACGGTCGGCTTTGAGACCCCGGCGACCGTCGCGATTGCGTCCATGCTCGCGCCGGCGAAGCCCTCGGCGAGGAACACCTCGGTGGCCGCGTCGAGGATCGCGCGACGCTTGCGGACGGATCGGGACTCTGAGATTGGCTTGGCAGCGGCGGGGTCGGTCATGGCGATTCCTTCGGGATGGGCGATGAGCTTCGGGGCTGCCGCCTGTCTACAGTAATGACTGAACCGTTTAGTTTGACAGAGCGAGGCGCCTAGTCTTTACTACACGGTGCAGTTTAGAAGCCCGGCCAACGATTTGACCGAAACCCACAGCCACCCTCGAAGGAGAAGATGATGGGCAAGATCGCGGTACACGAATTCATCACGCTCGATGGCGTGATCGATGCGCCGACCTGGACGTTCGACTACGGATTCGATCCGAAGATGGGCGAGGCGATCGGCGCGATCATGGGGTCCTGCACGGCGATCCTGTTGGGTCGCCGTACCTACGAGGAGTTCGCGCCGGCCTGGTCGGGCCGGACGGCCGAGCAGGACCCCGGCGCGCCGTTCATGAACGACTCGCCCAAGTACGTCATCTCGTCGTCGCTGCAGGGGGCCGAGTGGACCAACTCGACGATCCTGGGTGCCTACAGCGCTGTGGCGGTCCGCTCTCTGAAGGATCGGATCGACGGCCAGATCTACGTCAGCGGCAGCGGGACGCTCGTCCGCGCGATGCTCGCTGACGGCCTGGTTGACGAACTCCACTTGTTCGTCTACCCGTTGACGCTCGGGGCGGGCCAGCGGCTGTTCCCCAACGGCCACAAAACCACGTTCACGCTCGCGGCAAGCGACGCCTACGACAACGGCGCCCTCCACTTGCACTACCAGCTGGCCGAGTAGCGCACCTCATGCCGCGGCACTGGCCTCACCGACCTGGTGGGGCCTGACGGGCCCCGGCAGCCGCCGTGACCTCCCAGCGGCGATCGCGCTCTCTCGGAGCCCATGACATCGCAACGATCTGTCCCCGCGCGCGAGCTGCACACGTCGTGATCCGGCGGAGGGCCGGCAGCGAATCTAAGAGCCAGGAGCAAGCATGGCTGTGATCAAGACAAACCTAGAGCAAACGCAGACGATCGAAGGCGTCGAGCACGGAGCCACCATCTCGCTGATCCTCGACCGCAGCAACCCCGGGCAAGGCCCCAGGCTTCACCGCCACCCCTACGACGAGACCTGGCTCGTGATCGAAGGAACCGTCAACTTCCAGGCCGGAAACAGGACCTGCGCAGCCGACCCTGGCGATGTCGTGATCGTCCCGGCCAACACGCCGCACAAGTTCACCAACGACGGTCCCGGCCCCTCAAGGCTCGTGTGCATCCACGCCAACCCCACCATGATCGGCGAATGGCTGGAATAGCCGCCGTCTGCCGCAGGACCGCGTACCCCGGGCTCGCTGCACAGCAGGCCCCTGGTCTTGTCCGGCAGCGAGCACCTGCCGCGACGCGCAAATGGCCCTGTTTCGCGCGGATACGAGAGCGCTTGGCTCCCCGAACGGCGATCGCTCCTGCCAGGCGAGAGATAGGGAGGGGCTTGGCGCCTGGCGGGATGAGCCCCGCTTTGGTGGTGCCGGGACCGGCGCCCAATAGTCGTTCGTAGGCGGTGCGGGTTCGATCCCTGCCTCCCCGATCCGAAGGTCGCGAACTGGGAACAGGCTGAGCCGCGCAGGGCGCTAAGGACCGCTGTTTTCGCGTCGCGCCATCGGTGTCATCGCGTTGTCAAGCAATCGGGACGGCGCGTCCGCCGACGCGGATGCCCGTGGTGGGGCCGGGTGGGATCTCGACCTTCAGAAGACTCGGGCGCCCGAGGTCGTGACCCTGATGGATCGTGATCCGGGCGGGTGGCGCGACGAGGCCAAGCTTGCGTAGGTACCCGCCGAAGGCGGCTGCCGCTGCACCGGTGGCCGGATCCTCTACCACCCCGCCAGGCGGGAAGGGGTCCCGCGCGTGATATGTGTCGGTGCTCTCCCGCCAGATGAGCTGCACGGTGGTCCATCTGCAGGCAGCCATCAGCACGCGTAGGCGATCAAAGTCGTAGTCAAGTTGCGCGAGGCGCTCTCGCGTCGCCGCTGCGATAAGCGGGTGGTAGACGCCGGCGTAAGCGAGGCGCGGGGGCAGCATCGGCTCGAGTTCGTCCGCTCGCCAGCGGAGCGCGGCGAGCAGCTCGGCGAGTTGCTCGGGTTCCATCGGCGCCACCTTTGGCGGGACGCTGGTCAGCGTCGCCGTCAGTCCGGTGGGTGCGTCGGTCGTCTCGACCTCGACGAGGCCCGCCGGGGTATGCATGTGCAGGAGGCCAGTGCCGTGCCGCTCTGCCCACGCCACGGCAGTTGCGATTGTCGCGTGCCCGCAGAACGGCACCTCGGCTTCGGGGCTGAAGTATCGGACGTCGAGCTCACCTGCGCGGACGTCCCGGGCGATGACGAAGGCTGTCTCTGAGTACCCGACGCGCGCTGCGGTTCCGAGCATCGTCGCGTCATCCACGCCCAACGCATCGAGAACCACTCCCGCCGGGTTGCCGCCTCGCGGATCCTCGGTAAAGGCGGCATAGCGAAGAACCTCCGGGCGGGGGCTCGCGATCATCGGCTCAGTCTGACCGATCGAGCGCGCGCGAGGCGCGTCGTCCGTCATGGGGACTCCGTCTAGCCAGTGGGATGGAGCCGCTCGGCGAGTTGGATGTCGTGCACGTCGACGCGCACACCGATTTCGTGGACGAATTGGATGGCGCGCGTCTCACGGGCGCGAGCCAGCTGCGGCGGCTGGCGGAGCTGCCGTTCGTGGGCACGGTCACTGCGCTCGGGGTTCGCGATGTCGAGCGCGTCGAGGTGGACGGGATGCGAGAGCTCGGGGGGCGCTGGGCGACTAGCCTCGACGTGCCCCAGCGCGGCGCCGGCGAAGTGGTTCGCGAGACCGTCCCGGAGACAGAGGCGCTGTAGGTCTCGATCGAC
>JADGPN010000344.1 GCA_017882465.1 Solirubrobacteraceae bacterium | reverse complement strand
CTCTTATGGACGTGACGGCGCCATGAGTCCCCTTCGGCACAGGCTGAAGCTGCCACACGACGGTGGCCTGCCGCCTGCTCCTCCCTCATTGCCGAGTCCTGCGAAGCGCCC
Organism: Solirubrobacteraceae bacterium; assembly: GCA_017882465.1. Lineage (GTDB taxonomy): Bacteria > Actinomycetota > Thermoleophilia > Solirubrobacterales > Solirubrobacteraceae > Palsa-465. The sequence goes on along the minus strand of JADGPN010000344.1, from coordinate 4,659 downwards.
CGGACTTCGGGCGCTGCTTCTTTAGACACGGGGCCTTCCGCGACTGCGAACGACGCCCGCAACTCTCTCAGCCTACCGCGGCGACGTCCATATGGTCTAAGACGGCTGCCGGCGCCGGCTCGGCCCGCGCACTACTGCTTGGCGGGCGAGCGAGAGCTGTATCGCCACGAACTCGTGGTGCTGAGTCTCCTTAAATCGATGCGCGAGCTCCACACTGCCGCAACGTCCGGGCAGGAGAGCAGCCACGTCGCTCGCGCGTGCGTCCCACCTTGTACGCGGTGGTAGACGTCGCGAGCAGCGCGCGTGGTCACTCGCATGACCTTGACGCGATGAGGATCGATCCGCGTCGAGTCAGCTCAGCAGCCTGATCGCCCCGCGTGCGACGAGGAAGATGCCGACCACGGAGCCGCCGATCAGCGCGGCCCGTCCGCCGTGGCGGCTGAGCCAGCTCTTGAACTGTTGCACGCTGGCCGCGGTCGAGTCCGGCCTGATCGCGTAGGCGAGCAGCGGGAATTCCACCAGAAGGAGCATGACCACGTTGAACGCGAGCACGGCGATCACCGTCGCGATGGTTCCGATGTTCTGCTTGTGCAGAGCATCCATACCGGCGATGTAGGACGCGCCGGGGAAGCTCAGCAGGATGCCGACGACGAACGTGTCTCGGGCGGCGCCCTCGCTCATTTGGCGCTTCCAGCGTGGCGGGGGCTTGTGCTTCGCTTTCTCGCGTCTGCGGTCGCTCCATGCGCGGCGCCGCCGGTCGCGGCCCCTCCCGACCCGCGCGACGATCAGCAGGATGAGGACGCCGAGCGCTAGGTCAATGATCGGGTTGACGGTGTGCTTGGCGGTGCTGGTCGTGCTCGATCCGGGCAACAGGAAGACGAGCAGGAGACCGCAGGTGACGCTCGTCAGAGCCGCGCCCAGCAGGTAGCCAAGCAGGAGCCGCTTAGGGCTCGGTAGCGTGAGCATGACCGTGACGGCGGCCAGCAGCGTCGGGTTCAGCGCCGCGGTCAGGGAGAAGACGAATACGCGACCCATGCGCTGCGCCTCCGCGAGTCACCAGTTCGGAGGGCATGCACGCCACGTGCCCGCAGCGGCGCGGTCCACCCGACTCCCTTGGGGATTTCGCCGGTCATGTTGTGGTTCTCAGGCACGTGAGATCGTCGTGCTCGCTGGCTAGCTGACAGGCGGACGGTATGTCATCACGGGTTCGAGCGGATCACCCCTTGCGGATGATGCTCAAGCCTTTCGCGACCCGCCAGCTTGCGTCGACGTGCGCACGACACCGAGGTCAGCTCGCGAGCAAGCAATTCAAGGGAGTCATCACGTCGACGTCAGCGGCGAGCCCTGTGTGGATCTCAAGCGCGAGGCCGCCGCGATGATCGACCGTGAATAACCGGGCCCGCGGAGCAGCAGCCTCGGCTCCCCACGATCGTTGGAAGCCTTGCACCGGTGCGGAGTGGCGACTTCTCCGATAACTGATGCCTCGGCGCCCGCCGATGAGAGGCCGGAGAGCACTGATGACGGCCGGATCGATCGTGGCGCGCAGCCAACCGATCCCGGCGCCCCGACTAACGGTCAGGGTAATCGGAACCAGCATCTGCAGTCGAAGGCCGCCATCATCTCGCCGTCAGCGTCTGCGAGCCGAAGACCATCACGTCTCGCGCATACAGCCCTGCCTTAGGAGGTTGTCTTGACCATCGAGAACCTCGCTGCCGGCGGCGGCGAGCCCGCCGCCCAGCGTCCCGCGCCTTTCCGCTACGGAGTCGTCTTCCTTCTCACCGTGGCGCTGGTCGTGTTCGTGATCGCGGCGCCGAGCGCGAACTGGTCTCGTGCCGTGGCGCTCGCGATCCAAGGCGGAGCGCTCGTCGTCGCGGTCGCGACCGAACGCCAGCGTAAGGAACTTCGCTACCGCAGGGCGGTGGGCGTGGGCGTTGCGATCGCCCTTGTCGTCGCCGGGCGTCTCGATCGGGATCATCCCGCGCCAACTGACTTCCGTGGTGGACCTACTTGTGACGGCGGCCGTCCCAGTGACGCTCGTCGGGGGCCTCCTACGTCTGCTGCGCGAGCGGGGCGTCACCCTCCAAGCGGTGGCGGGCGCGCTGGCGATCTACCTCTCGGTTGGCCTCGTGTTTGCTTGGATCATCGGCTTCATTGCCCAGGTCGACTCGACGACGTACTTCTCCCAGCACACGAGCGGCACCGAAGGAGATCGGGTCTAGTTCAGCTTCACCGTGCTGACGACCACCGGTTTCGGCGACTTCTCGGCCGCGACTGCGGTCGGCCACGCCCTCGCGGTGATCGAGATGCTCACCGGGCAGCTCTACCTCGTCACCGTGATCGGTCTTCTGATTGGCAATTTCGCGGGCCGGCTGAAGACGACGTGAGCGCTGGCGCCAGAAGTGCCGCCTCGATGCCAAGACCGAGCTGGTCTTCAGGCTCCTGACGGTCCTGCGCGGTCCGCGGTTTCGCGGTTCGAGTCCTGGCTCAAGGCCACCGCTCGCTGGCAGCGGGCCAATGACTCGCCGTTGCCGCCGAGTCGACATAGGTTTCGTCCAGCTCGCCGCTGCGTTGCGGGTGTCAGTCGTAGTGCGCAGCTCATCCTTTTTGGTTGATGCGGGCTGGGGTCGCGGGCCGTAGGCTGTTTTCTCTGGTGGCTTTGGCCGCAACGCGCCAGGGAGTCCCGAGCAGGGGCGCGTTTCGTACTGCTGTGATGGCTGTCGCCGCCGGCTCGACCGAACGAACGGAAAAGGAGCAGGACGATGAGTGATGACCAGGTGTTTGTGTATGCGGCGGTGTACGCGGATCGCGCGGACGCCGATGCCGATTACGACACGCTGCTTGACTTGCACTCCGCCGATCTGGTGGGCAGCTACGACGTGGCGTTGATGTACAAGGATGACGAGGGCAAGGTGCACGTGACCAAGCACGAGAAGCCCACCCAGCACGGCGCCTGGACGGGCGCCGCTGTCGGCGCGCTCGTGGGGATCATCTTCCCGCCGTCGATCCTCGGTGCGGCGATCGTCGGTGCTGCCGCGGGCGGCGGGATCGGGCATGCCCTCGGTGGCATGTCGCGCAGTGACGCCAAGGAGCTCGGCGAGCATCTCGACGACGGGGAGGCGGCGCTGGTCGTGATCGCTAAGTCGGGCGTGCAGGAACAGCTCGACAAGGCGCTGACCCACGCCCAGAAGAGCGAAGAGCGCGAAATCAAAGCGGACGGCAAGGAACTCGCGAAGGAACTCAATGCGCTACCCACCTAGCGCTTAGCCTTAGGGACAACCGCAGATCCGAACGCGCGACTGAGAGGGGTTGGTATGGCCAAGGCGGTTGGGATCGATCTGGGGACCACGAACTCGGTCGTGGCCGCGACGATGGAGGGCGGCCAGGTTGAGGTGATTCCCAACGCCGAGGGCGGTCGTGTGACCCCGTCGGTGGTTGCGTTCACTGAAGATGGTCAGCGGCTCGTGGGGCAGGTGGCCAAGCGTCAGGCGATTCTCAACCCGGAGGCGACGATCTACTCGGCCAAGCGGTTCATCGGCCGTCGCTGGGGTGAGGTGGACGAGGAGGCGAAGATCATCTCCTACAAGGTCGTCAGGGGCCCGAACGACGCGGTTCGGTTTGAGATCCGCGGCAAGCAGTACGCGCCGGAGGAGATCTCCGCGCTGGTGTTGCGCAAGCTCGCGGAGGACGCCGCGAAGTTCGTTGGGGAGCGGGTGACGGAGGCAGTGATCACCGTGCCCGCGTATTTCAACGACGCGCAGCGCCAGGCGACGAAGGACGCGGGCAAGATCGCGGGCCTCGAGGTGCTGAGGATCATCAACGAGCCGACGGCCGCGGCGTTGGCGTACGGGATGGACAAGAAGGGGCAGGAGACGGTGCTCGTGTTCGATCTCGGCGGCGGCACGTTTGATGTGTCCGTGCTGGAGGTCGGCGACGGCGTGGTCGAGGTCCGCGCGACGCATGGCGACGGGCACTTGGGAGGCGATGACTTCGACAAGCGGATCGTCGACTGGATGGCGGACGAGTTCAAGCGCGACCAGGGGATCGACGTGCGCAGCGACCCGCAGGCGCTGCAGCGCCTCTACGAGGCCGCCGAGCGCGCTAAGGTCGAGCTGTCGACGACGACCCAGACGCAGATCAACTTGCCATTCGTCACCGCCGACGCGTCGGGACCGAAGCACTTGAACCTGTCGCTTACGCGCGCCAAGTTCGACCAGCTCACGCAGGAGCTGGTGCAACGCTGCCGCGGCCCCGTCGAGCTGGCGCTCTCCGACGCGAAGCTGACTGCCGACGACATCGACGAGGTGATCCTGGTCGGCGGCTCGACGCGGATCCCGGCCGTGCAGGAGCTCGTGCGCCGTCTGACGGGCGGCAAGGAGCCGAACATGACCGTCAACCCCGACGAGGTCGTGGCGATCGGTGCTGCGCTGCAGGCCGGCGTGCTCAAGGGCGAGGTCGAGGACGTAGTGCTGCTCGACGTCACGCCGCTGTCGCTCGGTCTCGAGACGCTAGGTGGGGTGAACACCAGGGTGATCGAGCGCAACACGACGATCCCGGCCCGGCGGACAGAGACGTTCTCGACGGCGGAGGATAACCAGACTGCGGTCGACGTTGTGGTCCTGCAGGGCGAGCGCGAGCTCGCGGCCGACAACCGCCAGCTTG
>JADGPN010000343.1 GCA_017882465.1 Solirubrobacteraceae bacterium | reverse complement strand
CTCGAAGTGACCGACCCCGCGGCCGCCAAGGCCTTCTACACCGCAGCGTTCGGTGGGGACGATCGGGTCGCCCTCCGCGCGTCGGAGGCGTCGACGACCGGCTTTCGTGGGTTCACGCTGTCGCTCGTGCTGTCCCAGCCGGCCACCGTCGACGGACTCATCGGCGCCGCCCTAGACGCCGGCGCGACGCCGCTGAAGCCCGCCAAGAAGGGGTTCTGGGGCTACGGCGGCGTCGTTCGTGCCCCGGACGGGACGATCTGGAAGGTCGCGACCTCAGCGAAGAAGGACACCGGCCCCGCCACTCGGCAGATCAACGAGATCGTGCTCCTGTTGGGAGTCGCGGACGTTGCCGCGAGCAAGCGGTTCTACGCCGACCGCGGCCTGGAGGTGGCGAGGAGCTTCGGCCGCAAGTACGTCCAGTTCGCCACGGCGCACGTCAAGCTGGCGCTCTACGGGCGCCGCGCGCTGGCCAAGGACGCCGGCGTCTCCCCGGACGGCACCGGCTCGCACCGAATCGTCATTGGCAGCGATGCCAGCTCCTTCACCGACCCGGACGGGTTCGCGTGGGAGCCGGCAGGCGGCGTACCGCGTGGGGCCTTCGCGACTGCGGCGTCCGCGATCCCGCAGGCAACCTGATCCGCATCCACGAGCTGCGCTGAGCCGTCCGGCGATCACAGACATGACGTGAACAGCATGAGGAGGTTTCTATGAGCCCAAAGAAGGACATGCAAAAGTCCGCCAAGAGCACCACCACGATCAACAAGCAGTCCAAGGGATTCACGGACGAGGAACGAGCCGCGATGAGGGAGCGCGCCCAGGAGCTGAAGGCGCCCACGCGCCGCGGCCCGCGCGCGGGCAAGGCGAACGGGGAAAGCGACGTGCTCGCGAAGATCGCGGAGATGCCGGAATCGGATCGCGCCATGGCCGAGCGGCTCCACGCGGTCATCAAAGCCAGCGCGCCAGCCCTCTCGCCGAGAACCTGGTACGGGATGCCCGCGTACGCCAAGGAGGGCAAGGTCGTCTGCTTCTTTCAAAGCGCGCAGAAGTTCAAAACGAGGTATGCGACGCTCGGCTTCAGCGAAAAAGCGAATCTCGACGAAGGCGCAATGTGGCCGGTCGCCTTCGCGCTGAACGAGTTGACCGCCGCCGAAGAGGCAAGGATCGGCGGGCTCGTGAAGCAAGCGGTGAGCTGAGGACAGAGCTCGCCACTGGTCCGGCCCTACTACGGCGCGGCACCTGCTTGGCCTGCGCGCGCGGAGGCGCAGACCGCGCTCGACCACGTGCGCGCACGAAAGAATTACTGCGGTGAGCCGACCATGCCCATCGTGTACCGACCATGCCCATCGTGTAGTTCCACGCGATGACCGCCATGTCCTGCCGCACCTAAACAATCATGAGCCCTGAGTCGAGAAATCGGGCCTCTCTCGCCGGGGTCCGGCGTCAGGCGCGGTGTGCGTGCTGGAGGTAGATGACGCGGTCCGCGAGTTGCTCGGCGGCGAGCGCGGCGATCGCGTCGATCAGGGGTTTGCGGGCTGCGGCTCGCCGGGAGAATCGGGACGACAGGGCGATGATCAGCCCTGGGTGGTGGTCGCCGGCGTTGAGGTGCTCCGCGGCGATGCGCGCGAAGTCTGCGACGTTCTCGGTGAGCAGGACGCGCCCTAGGGAGATCGCGGCGGCGAACACATTTGGGTCGGAGCTGCCCGCGAATCCGATTTCTCCGACGGTCGTCGCATCGATCCCGGCATCTCGGAGGCCGTCGGCCAGCGCAGGCGGGTACATCTCGTCGATGAGTAGCTTCACCGCGGCTGGGCGGCTTGCGTCTCGCTGCGGTGGAGGTCGATCCTGGCCTGGATCTCCTCGGGGTATGAGGCCCGGTACGCAAGGGCTGCGTCGATGTGCGTGCGGGTCAGGATCCCGTCGGACGCGAGTTCAGCGGCGGGATCTGCGACTGCGTCGAGGTCGTCGAGCCACATCGCTACTTCCCAGACGTCGGGTCCGCCGATCAGCCCGGCGCGCCGGCCGGTGGGGCCGTCGCGGAAGGTGATCATCGGGTGCTCGTCACGGCGTGCGCCTTCCTCGGCGTACCGGCGTAGCCGGTCGGACAGGCTCTCCCCGGCGGCGCGGGCGCGGAGCCTAAGCCGTTCAGCGAGGCGGTCGTCAAGGCGGACGGACACGTTCACTGACACCACTACAGTGTTGCACAATGTCAACACACGAGGTGGAATCGATCTGACGACCTCGAATAGCCGCAACCGACGGCGAGCCCAGAGCCCTGGTTCCGATTGTCATCCGACCATCCGCAAGCAGCCGGGCGTCCGCCAGTGGGTTGGCTATTGACGTCGTGCTGCCGAGTCCTGAGCTTGCTGAGATCATGGGGGCTCGTCGCGCGTGGACCGTGTCGATGATTAGGCGCTGTCAATCCCTTGCACGCTGTCAATCCCTTGCAGGTAGATGCTGGTGATCCCGAGGTTGCTATGCCCAAGCTGGCGCCGCCCGCGCGGTCGAGATCGGTTTCAGCGAGATCGAGCGCCTCGCTGACACGCAGCCCGTCTAGCGCTGGGGTCCGCGCCCGCGAGTGTCGAGTCCGTTCGGCTCGATCCAGAGCTACGTCGAGAACTGCTGAACCGAGCCCAGGCGGACGGAACTACCCCTTCCGAGGTCATCCGCGAAGCGCTCCGACGCTTCCTACACGCAGCCTGACAAGCTCCGCTCGCGACCCGCCGCCAGCACTCCTCGAGAGCAAAGGAGGGGCGACCCGTCGGCGCTCGCCTGCCCCGTGCGAGCGCGAAGGAGGGCGCACCGCAGAATGGGAAGGGGCCTTCCAGTGTCACGAAAGGAGGCGTCGGATGGCGCCCGCACGCGGCTGCTGCTCGTGAGCAGCGAAGTCTGCTCGTGCGGTCGAGCTTCCGCGTCGGCGAGCGTGCCCGCGTATATCGTGGGTGGATGGCGATCGTGCGAGTTGCGGCGGTTCAGGACAGCCCTGTGCTGTTGGATCGCGCAGCCACTTTGGACCGGGTCGACGAGCTGACGGACCGGGCTGCCGAACAGGGTGCGCGGCTGGTCCGGACAGGACCATCCCTTTGTGCGACTAGGCGGTGCCGGTACGGGCGCCTGCCGCGTCCTGTCCGTTGACCGAATCACGCCGGAGTTTCCTGGGGCTTGGGGTGCGGTGGTCTGCGCAGTGAATCGTTTCGGCGTTTGTGCGCGTACATCGCACGATCGGCCGCGGCGAGGGCCGCCTCGACGCTTTCGGTGTGCTGGTCGATCGGCGAGAAACCAACGCTGGCCGACAGGCATACCTCGAACCCGTCACCCGTTTCGATCGAGCGTTCGCTGATGATGCGGCACAGATCGCCGCTGACGGCCTGCCCCTGCTTAGCGTCGGCATAGGGGAGCAGGACGGCGAACTCGTCGCCGCCGATGCGAGCGATCAAGTCGTTTGCGCGCAGCCGCCGCGTGAGCGTGTCGGCGACCTCCTTGAGCGCCCGGTCGCCTGTGTCGTGGCCGTAGGTGTCGTTGACGTGCTTGAAGGCGTCGAGGTCGATCAGCAGCAGCGCCGCCCGTTCCTTGTAGCGGCGCGATCGTTCGATCTGCTTGCTGAGGTCGCGCGCGAAGCGGCGGCGATTGTGGACGCCTGTGAGTGCGTCGTGCTCAGCGAAGAACCGGAGCTGTTTCTGGTGGTGCAAGCGGACGCCGATGTCGCGAGCGATCGTCGAACCGCCGACGATGTTGCCGTCGGCGTCGCGGATCGGCGACACGGTCAACGCAACGTCCAACTGCGTGCCGTCCTTACGCACCCGTACCGTCTCGAAGTCGTCCACCCGCTCCCCTGAGCGCACCCTACGCAGGATCTCGGGCAAGTCATCATCGCGACCCGCGGGTATGAGCACCGAAACGGACTTGCCGCGCATCTCGGCTTCGCTGTAGCCGTAGAGGTGCTGCGCCCCCGTATTCCAGCTCGTGATGACCCCGTCCAGGTCCTTGCCGATGATCGCGTCGTGCGAAGACTCCACCAGCGCTCTGAAATGCCGAGCGTCCTGCTCGATGCGCTTGCGGTCGGTCATATCGCAGATCGCGCTCAAGACAAGCCCCCGGTCACCGCCAAGCGGGCTCAGCGAGATTGCGGCCGGGAACTCGCTGCCATCCTTGCGCCGGCCGTACAACTCGAGCCCGACACCCATCGGGCGACTGTGCGGGTCGGTCGAGTGACGACTGCGATGAGCGACATGACGCTCGCGGAAGCGCTCCGCCATCAGCATCTCGACCCGCCGCCCCAACAGCTCCTCGCGCCGATAGCCGAACAGCCTCTCAGTCTGCGCATTGACGAGCACGATCTCCCCACCCGCGTCGACCATCACGATCGCGTCTACCACAACCTCCAGCAGACCATCGAAACCGCCTTCAAGCACGATCCGATCGGTCGTCGTCACGCTCGCGGACCCAGCAACCACGGACACACCTCCTCGAGATCGGATTGTTACGGACCTGCGTTCGCTCGTATATCGGTCGACAACCGCGAACAGTTGAGCAGAGTTATCGGCCCGCTGCCAGTCCATATCCTCGAGCTGGATCGCGGTCACCTCCCCGGCGCGCAGCCCGAGCCGGACCATCAACAGCAAGATCGCGTAATCACGACGCCCGACCGTCCGCCGCCGGTCACACCCAGCCAACAGCTTGCGGACCACCGCGGACTCCAACCCCCGCGGCAGCGATCGATCCCGCTGGTCCGCGACTCCGGGCACCGCCCACACCAGCGGCGAGCTGATCAACCC
>JADGPN010000009.1 GCA_017882465.1 Solirubrobacteraceae bacterium | reverse complement strand
GACCTTGAACTCGCCGGTCATGCCCATCGAGCCGGCCATCACCGTGAAGTCATAGGCGCACACCGCCACCAAGCGCCCTTCGACCTTGCCGTAGCCGGTGATCACGCCGTCCGCCGGAGCATCCTTGCCCTCCATCGCGCGCTGTGAGAAGTGTGGCCGGCCGTGGATCCCGAGCTCGACCCAGGTCCCGGCGTCGATCAGCAGGTCGAGGCGCTCACGCGCGGTGAGCTTCTCCCGCGCGTGCTGGGCCGCGATCTTCTCGGCCCCGCCACCCTCCTTGATCCTCGCTCGGCGGGCGGCGAGGTCATCGGCGAGCGGGCGGAGCAAACCGGCACTGGCGGCGTCTGTGGTCATGGGCGCAAGGGGTCGGGGGGCGGTGTGGCGCGCGCTCTCGCGGACGAAGGTGGCGAAAGCGAGAAGTGAGACGTTCTACTTCTCACTGTGCCAGGCCGTCCGCATTGACGTCAAGGTCGCGGGCGGCCCCGCTTGCGGCGAGCGCCGGCCTCAGGCCCACCTCAGCGGCCGGTCCACACCGGATCGCGCTTCTCGAAGAAGGCCCTGACGCCCTCCTGGATGTCCTCGGTCGAGAACGCGATCGTCAGCTGGGAGCGCAGGAAGTCCAGGGCGTCGGCGAAGGCCATGTCCTGCTGGCGGAACATCGCGTCCTTGCCGAGCTTCATCATCACCGGCGACTTGCGCGCCAGCTTCTCGGCCCAGTCGGCGACGGCCGCGTCGAACTCCCCCGCGGCGACGACGCGGTTGACGATCCCGATCCGCTCGGCCTCGGCCGCCGAGATCTGCTCTCCCAGCAGCAGCAGCTCGTTGGTCTTCTTGCGCCCGACGTTGCGGTAGATCAGCGCCATGATCATGAACGGGAACACGCCGACATTGATCTCCGGGGTGCCGAACCGCGCGCCGTCGGAGGCGACGATCAGATCACACGCCAGGGCCAGGCCGAGCGCGCCGGCGAGCACGTGCCCGTTGGCGGCGCAGATCGACGGCTTGCCCAGCTCGCCGAGCAGGCGGAACGCGTGCGGAAACAGGTCGGTGCCGAAGTGCTTGTGCACGAGCGGCACGTCGGCCGCGAAGCCGGCGAGGTTGCCGCCGCTGGAGAAGACCTTCCGATGGGTGGAGGTGAGCACCACGCAGCGAACGGCGGGATCGTCACGGGCCTGCTCCAGCGCCGAGACGAGGTCGCTCAGGAGCTCGTTCGAGAGGGCGTTGCGGGTCTCGGGCTGATCGAGCGCGATGGTCGCGACGCCGGTGCCGGCGACGTCGAAGCGGAGGGTTTCGTAGGGCATGCGCGGAAGCCTACGGATGAATTCGCCAGGGCGCTGTGAAGTGAGAAGTAAGAAGTCCTACTGTTTACTTCTGCCCGGCGCTTCGCTACGGTCGGCGGCGCCGACCGCACGCCGTCCGCGACCGCACAGGAGACAGCCAATGGCCACCGCCGACGTCCTCAAGCCCGACTTCGCATCCCAGCGCAGGCACTTCATCTTCACCGACGAGCACGAGCAGCTGCGCGAGTCGATCCGCCGCTTCGTGATCAAGGAGCTGCAGCCCCACGCCGACGAGTGGGAGGAGAACACCTTCCCCGACTGGGTGTTCGCGCGGATGGGCGAGCTGGGCTTCCTGGGACTCGACAAGCCCGGTCAGTACGGCGGCCAGGGCGGCGACTACTACACGAGCCTGGTGCTCTCCGAGGAGATGGTCCATGCCCACTGCGGCGGCCTCGCGATGGGCCTGGCCGTGCAGACCGACATGGCGCTGCCGCCGATCCTCGCCTTCGGCACCGAGGAGCAGAAGCAGGAATGGGCCGTGCCCGCGATCAAGGGCGAGAAGATCCTCTGCCTGGGGATCACCGAGCCCGACGCCGGATCGGACGTATCGGGAATCAAGACGCGCGCGATCCGCGACGGCGACGAGTACGTGATCAACGGCTCCAAGACCTACATCACCAATGGACATCGCGCGCACGTGATCGTGCTCGTGACCAAGACCGATCCCGACGCCGGGTATGACGGCTTCACGTTGTTCCTGGTCCCCATGGACGCGCCCGGCGTGATCCGCGAGCAGCGCCTGCAGAAGCTCGGCATGCACGCCTCCGACACCGCGCTGCTGGCCTTCCGGGACGTGCGCGTGCCGTCCTCGGCGGTACTCGGCGAGGTCGGCAAGGGCTTTTACCACATCATGTGGGAGCTGCAGGGAGAGCGCTTGATCGGCGCCGCGGGCTCGGTGGCGGGCGCGCAGCACGTGTTCGACCGCACGCTCGAGTACGCCAAGGAGCGCAAGGCCTTCGGCCGCGCGATCGGGCAGTTCCAGGTGATCCGCCACAAGTTCGCGGAGATGGCGACCAAGATCGAGACCGCCCGCCAGATGGTCTACACGACGGCCTGGCGCCTGCAGAACGGCGAGTACCCAGTCCGCGAGATCTCGATGGCGAAGCTGTACGCGTCGCGGATCGCGGTCGAGGTGGCCGACGAGTGCATCCAGATCCATGGCGGCGCCGGGTACATGAAGGAATACGGGATCGAGCGCTCGTGGCGCGACCTGCGGCTGAACCGGATCGGGGCCGGCACCGACGAAATCATGCTCGAGGTCATCGGCCGCTCCTACGGGCTGTAGGCACCGCGATCGGGCGCCGCGCGGCAGAAGCTATGGTTGGCGCCATGGAAGTGGGGCCAGCGAGCGGTGGGGGCGCCAGGCCGCTCGCGATCGGTGAGATCCTCGATGCGGCGCTGAAGCTCTACCGCGCCCGCGCGGTAGAGCTGTGGAAGCTCGTCGCGCTGATCGTCATCCCCGTCGAGGTAATCGACCGCGTCGTGTTCGTGGCCTCATTGCCCAGCGGCGTGTACGCCCACGACGGCACCCTGTACGCGCCGTCGGCCAGCGTCGGCGGCGCCTACATCGTCGTGACGATCGTGCTCCGCGTCGTCTCCGCGGCCCTGGTGATCGGCGCCCTGTCCAGAGGGCTGCTCGACGCTTACGTGGGTCTCCCCACCGGTTGGCGGCACTCGCTGGAGTACGCCGGCGAGCGGCTGGGGCCCCTGATCTGGCTCTCGTTGCTGACCAGCCTGGTGGTGATCGTGGGCTTCATCCTGTTCATCCTCCCCGGGATCTACCTGCTGGTGGCCCTCTCGGTCTCGGTTCCGGTGCTGATGTTCGAGGGCATCTCCGGCCCTGCCGCACTCGCCCGCTCACGGGAGCTGGTCACCGGCCGCTGGTGGGCGACGCTCGGCGCGCTGCTGGTGGGCCTCGTGCTGATCATCGTGGTCGACTTCGTGATCGCGGCGCTGGTGGGCGCGATCGAGTCCGGCGGTCACGCCAACAGCGTGGGCCTGGTCGTGGTGCTGTCCGGGATCGCCGCCGTGGTCTCGAACGTTCTCACCTACCCGCTGCTGGCGGCGATCACGGCCGTCATCTACATCGATCTGCGTCACCGCAAGGAGGGGCTCGAGCCCGGCCAGGTGGGCACGGGGGTCGAATCCCCGGCCCCGCCGACGTGGCCGGCCGGCTGAGGGGATGAGCTCCGCGAGCCTGCCCGAGAAGGCCGGCGCGGCACCACCGCCGCCCGGCGACCGATCCCGCCGTTCACCGCCGAGCACGAGGACTTCCGCGCGGCCGTCCGCCGATTCGTGCTGCGACCGAGCCGGCTGATCGCTGGGCCACTCCGTCGGGGCACGAAGGTGCAACTTGCGATCAGAGCCAGCACTGGTGCGAAAATCCTCGTATGGCGCGAGCACGATCTCTATCACGCCCAGCGCAGCAACTCGCGCGAAGAAGCGCAGCTGTGCCTCGCGCTGGATCTGTTCGAGGTGATCGCCGAGCTGGCCGGTCTCGACCTGGAGCCGAGCGAGCCGGCGGGCGAGGCGATCGACCTCACCGAGGCGCCGCCGGCCATATGCGGACGCAGCCGCGGTCGGGATCGCGGTCGCGGTCGCCCGAAGGCCGGGGCGGCTGATGGAAGCGGCTCGCGGACAGCTCCTGATCGCCGGCCCGGGGCTGCTGGACCCCAACTTCTGGCGCACGGTGGTGCTGGTGATCGAGCACAGCGACGACGGCGCCCTCGGCCTCGTCCTGAACCGCCCCGCGGAGATGAGCGTGAGCGAGTCCGTGCCGCAGATCGACGAGCTGCTCGATCTCGATGACCAGCTCTATATCGGCGGTCCGGTGCAACCCGCATCGGTGATCATCCTGGCCGAGTTCGAGGACCCGAGCGAGGCGGCCCTGATCGCGTTCGACGACGTCGGGGTGCTCGGAGCCGGAGCCGCGCTGGAGGAGATCGTCCCCGGCCTGCGCTCCGGCCGGGCCTTCGTCGGCCACGCCGGCTGGGGCCCGGGCCAGCTCGACTCGGAGCTGGAGCGGGGAGATTGGATCCTCGAGCGCGCCCGCCGCGAGGACGCATTCGCGGAGGAGCCGGGCGAGCTGTGGCCAGAGGTACTGACGCGCAAGGGCGGGAGCTACGCACTGATTGCGCGGATGCCGGCCGACCCGTCGGTCAACTGAGAGCGTTCATGGCCCACGATCACGCCCACGACCACCGGCATGCCGAACGCGGCGCGCTGAAGGCGGCGCTGTGGGTGATCCTCGCGTTCATGGCCGTCGAGATCGTCGCCGGCATCCTCTCCTCCTCGCTGGCGCTCCTCTCCGATGCCGCCCACATGCTCACGGACGCCGCGGCCCTGGCCCTGTCGCTGGCCGCGGCGAGGCTGGCGTCGCGCCCGGCTCACGGGTCGATGACCTACGGGCTCGGGCGAGCCGAGATCCTCAGCGCCCAGGCCAACGGCGTCACGCTGCTGGTGCTCGCGCTGATGATCGTCTACGACGCGATCGTGCGCCTGATCTCCCCGCCCGCGGTCCACGGCGGCACCGTCCTGGTGGTGGCGCTGGTCGGAGTGGCGGTCAACCTGGTCGTGGCGAGGATCCTGGCCGGCGGTCACGACCGGGAGACCCGGAGCCTCAACGTCGAGGGTTCCTACCGGCACATCCTCACCGACCTCTACGGCTTCATCGCCACGGCCGTGGCCGCGGTGATCATCCTCACCACCGGCTTCACGCGCGCGGACTCGATCGTGTCGCTGCTGATCGCGGCGCTGATGCTGTACGCCTCCTTCCGTCTGCTGGTGGCCTCCGGACGGGTGATCATGGAGGCGGCGCCGGCGGGCCTCGATCCCGACGAGATCGGCCGCGTGCTGGCCGCACAGCCCGGCGTCGTCGAGGTCCACGACCTGCACGTATGGGAGGTCACCTCGGGGTTCCCAGCACTGTCCGCGCACGTCGTGGTGCGGGCGGGCGATGACTGCCACTACTGCCGGCGCACGCTTCAGCGCCTGCTCGGGCAGCGCTTCGGAGTCGAGCACACCACGCTGCAGGTCGACCACGAGGCTGCCCGGCAGCCTCCGCTGCAGATCCAGATCGCACCGCGCGTGCGCGACGGGTCGCCGCAATAGACTTGATGCATTCCCCCGGAGCGTGCGCGACCGTGGGCGACGGGCCACCGCAATAGACTTGATCCAATGAAGGTGATCAAGCCCGGACCTGACCGCGACGTGCCGCGGGGGGTGCTTGGCGGCGCCGAGATCTCGCAGGCGACGGCGGGCGCCCAGAACATCTACATGGCCGTGTTCCGCGTGCCGCCCGGCGCCCGCTCGAGGCCCCACTACCACGAGGGCTGCGAGAGCGCCGTGTACATGCTCTCCGGCCGACTGGTGGTCCGCTGGGGCGATCACCTGGAGCACGAGCTGACGCTCGATCCACGCGACCTCGTCTACGTGCCGCCGCGCGAGACGCACGTGCTGGAGAACGCCTCGGACACCGAGGCCGCCGAGTATGTGGTGGCCCGGGACTCGCCGCACGAGGACGCGGTCGTCGTGCCCTGGGCGGAGGAACCGGCGTGAGGCCGCCCGATCATCGATCGGATGGGTAACGCGATCGCCGATCTCGATCGCTGAGCCCGGCGTTCTCCCACCCAGCCCGCCACGCGCCCCGCCGCATCACACGCCCCCGAAGCAAAACGCGCACGGTCCGCCGTAGCCCCTACATCCGCGGCGGCTGCACCACACCGTGGCTGCCGTCATCGAACACCACGACGCCGCCGTGCGCGAGGCGACTCTCCGCCTCCTCGGGGCCGGCGAGGATCGTGGCCTTGGTGAGGATCTCGGCCTGGGTGGCGGTCGGCGCCAGTGCGGTCACCTGCACGATGCCCGTGAACGCGGGACGCCCCGTCGCCGGGTCGAGCAGGTGGTGGGCCGGGCGGCCGTCGTGGCCGATCCAGCTGCGCTTTCCGATCCCGCTGGTCGCGACGCCGCCGCGGACCACCTCGAATGTGTGCAGAGTCGCATCCTCGAACGGACTGGCCACGTGGACCTGTCGCGGCACGCCCGAGCGGCCGCCGAGCCGGATGTCGCCGGCGCAGTCGATCGCGAACTGGTCGTAGCTCGACAGGAGCGACGACAGCTCGTCCGCGAAGACGCCCTTGGCCAGTCCGCCGCTGTCGATCTTCACGCCCGGGGGACGGGTGACCTCACCCGCCCTGCGGTCGACGCTGATCTCACGCCAGCGCGCACTCTGGCTCGGCCTCCCCGGCGCCCGAGGAGGCGCCAGAGCGAGTGCGGCGGCCAGAGGCACGGACTCGGTGTCGAAGTGGGCGTCATATCCCGCTCGCTCGATCTCCCCCACCAGGGTGGCATCGACGAGGCCGCCCGTGGAGTCGGCAGCCTCGACGACGGCCTCGAGCAGCCGGCGCATCAGCGGGCTCACCGGCACGGTGGGGCGCGGATCGACGTTGAGCGAGGACAGCTCGCTGTCCGGCTCGAATCGGGAGAACCGATGGTGCCACTCGAGCAGCCTGCGCTTGGCCAGCGCGACGCCGTTCTGCGCGTCCGCGCCGGCCACGATCACCGTGCACTCGGACCCGAAGCACGGGAACGTCTCGCGCCGCTCGCTCACCGGAATCGTGTCCGTGACTGCATGCATGCTGGATTCTCTCCGCTCGGGGGTGGTCGGGCGCGGACCTACGACTGCTGAGTCGTGACCGACGTGCCGCCCGAGGAGCTGTTCTGGGACGTCGAGCCGCTGCCGGACGTCGAGCCGCTGCCGGACGTCGAGCCGCCGGAGGCGGCGGTCGAGAGCCCGGTCGAGGATGACGACACGCTCGGCGAGGAACTCGACGTGACCGCCGAGGAGGTCTGGGCGGACTTGCTCAGAGCCGGATCGTTTCCGGACACCAGCTGCAGCGTGATGAACACCCAGGCGGCGACGAACAACGCCAGCGCCCCGGCCACGACCCGGCGACGGATCATGCGGATGCGGGCCGCGCGGGCGGCGACCCTGGCCTTGGCCAGCGTCTTCGGATCGGCGACCACCCCGGGAGCGCTTGGCCGTTGGCGCTGGCGGCGCGGCTGGCCGAAGTTGATGCCGGGATCGAAAGCGGCTGCGTCGGGATTGGTGGGAGCCATGTCGATTGCCTCATGTGATCGTGACGAGAATTCAGCGATTACCAGCCTGAACGTCGTCCGTATCAGTTGCGTGAGTGACCGATAAGAACGACGTAGGAGCGAAGTGGCAGCGCTCTTAGGACTCAGGACTGGCGGCTCGTGACCGCGGGCAACCACCCCCACGGCTAACGGCGCCCAAAGCCTCGGCCAAGTTCTCGCCAGCTCTCACTCTGCTCTTAGACGGGCCGCCGACACTGCTCCCATGAGCGATTCGATCTTGATCATCGGCGGTGGGCTCGCGGCGCAGCGCGCAGGCGAGACGCTTCGGAGAGCCGGGCACGATGGCCCGGTCACCATCGTCTGCGCCGAGCCGCACCGCCCCTACGACCGGCCGCCACTGTCCAAGGAGGTGCTGACCGGCCACAACGAGCCGGAGCAGGTCTTCTTCCGAGCTCCCGACTGGTATCGGGACGAGGACCTCGAGCTCGTGACCGGCACCGCGGCCACGCGACTGCACCGCTCAGAGCGCCGGGTCGAGCTCGAGGACGGATCGGAGCTCGCCTACGACAAGCTGCTGATCGCCACCGGCAGCCGTCCGCGGACGCTGCCGGCGTTCGAGCGCTTCGAGAACGTGTCCGTCCTGCGCACCCTCGACGACTCGCTGCAGCTGAACGAGGCGCTGCGCGGCGCCAGCCGGATTGTGGTCATCGGGGCCGGCTTCATCGGCCAGGAGGTGGCCGCCGGCGCCCGCAAGCTGGGCGTCGAGGTGACCATGGTCGAGGCTGCACCGTCGATTCTCGGACACATGCTCGGGGAGCAGGTCGGCGGCTGGTTCGCCGACCTCCATCGCTCGCACGGCGTGGACGTCGTCCTCGGACACCAGGTGCAGGACGTGGTCGGCAACGGCCACGTCCAGGCGCTGAGCCTGTCCGACGGTTCGACGGTCGAGGTCGATCACGTCGTCGTCGGGATCGGCGTCGCGCCGGATACGGAGTGGCTCCTGGGCACCGGTCTGATCGGCATCGGTCTCGCCGGCGGCGCGCCAGCCGGCGTCGAGGTCGGCGACGCCGGACGCACGCTGGACGCGAACGTCTTCGCCGCCGGTGATGCTGCCGCCACCTACGACCCGGTGCTGGGGCGCCACATGCCCGGCTCTCACTGGGAGGCCGCGGCCCGGCAGGGCGCCCGCGCCGCCCGCGCGATGCTCGGCCTCGACCCGGGCATTGCTCCGGTATCGAGCTTCTGGACCGACCAGTACGGCCTCCGCGTCCAGTACCTCGGGCGGGCTCCGCTGGCTGACGAGACGGTGATCGACGGCTCCCCTGAGGAGCGGGACTTCACGGTCATCTACCGTCGCGCCGGCCGGCCGGTCGCAGCCCTGCTGGTCAACCGGCCCGGTGCGCTGCCCGAGGTCAGGCGTCTGCTCGAGACCGGCAGCGAGCTCGCGCTGAGCGCCTGACCCGCCCACCGCCCAGCGCGCCCCGCACTCCGGTCTTCCTACCCCACCTCCACCGCCCCCAGCTCGAACCGGCAGCCCGAGTAGTAGTCGCCGGCCGGCGAGAGCAGGAACGCGACCAATCCGGCCACCTCGTCGTCGCTCGTGGCCGCCCCGGGCGCGATCGCGGTCACGGTGATCGCGTGGCGGGCCCACTCCACCGACAGCGTCCGGGCGAGGTTCTCGAGCGCCGACCGATCGAGACCGTGGTCGAACGGCGCGCAACGGGCACCCAGCCGCTCCAGCTCCCGGCCCACCGCCGGGCGCGCGTCACCGCAGAGCACGATCGTGGCACCTCGCAGCAGGTCTGCTCGCAACAGCGTCATCGGCCGCGACACGATATCTGGAGCTGTGGCCGAAGCTGACGCGGGTCTACTGAGTCCTCGCGCGCACCCGAATCGCCTTACTGGCCGCACCGAATCCGGCTACAGGACCCGGCGCTCGGCGCCACCGGTCGCGCTCAGGACCCGGCGCTCGGCGCCACCGAGGATCGCGCCGCGTGGGTGCGCTCGCGATTCAGCTTCAGCGCGCCCTTGGGACCCAGCCGCTCCAGCTCGGCGTGCAGGCCCTTGACCCGGTCGAAGACGACGTCGGCCGCTTGCTGCTGCTGCTCGCGCGTGGGGTGCTCGATGCGCTCGAACTTGAGCGGCTCCCCGTAGGAGATGGTCACCTTCGGGAACGAGAGCTTCGTCCAATTGCGCACCTGGTAGGACCCGAGGATCGCCACCGGCACCACCGGCACGCCGGACTCGAGCGCGAGCCGGCCGACGCCCGGCTTGGCCGTCTCGGCGAGCTCCCCGGTACGCGATCGACCACCTTCGCAATACATCACCACCGCACCGCCGCGGCCGAGGATGTCGAAGGCGCTGATGAACGCCTCCTCGTCGTGGTGGCCGCGCCGGACCGGGAACACCCCGCCGTGGCTGTAGATCCACTGCAGCGGGCCCGGCTTAAACAGCTGCGACTTGCCCATGAACTGCACCCGCCGGCGGATGCAAAGGCCGGTGAAGAAGTGGTCCATGAACGAGGCGTGGTTGGGCGCGAGAATGACCGGCCCGTTGGGCACCCGCTCGGCTCCGATGCCGCGCGCGCGGTACGTGATCAGCGCGTGCAGCACGGTGAGCACCCGGACCGCCTCGTAGACCCACTCGGGCTCGCTCGTCCGAACGCGCTCGTGGAACGGGTCGAAGTGCTCCTTCGGCCTTGGGTCCTTGTAGACCTGCGGTTTCAGCTCAGCGTCGGGCATCTTCCGAGTCAAGATACCCCGGCGGGCAGCGTGCGTGAAGCGCCGCCGCCGCGAGGAGACGCCTACCCGGTGAGTGGCAGCACCAGCGCCGGCTTCTCGATCGTATGATCGCTGCTGGTCGGGATCACCCCGGTGCCGATGGCGAAGAACTCGATCACGTGCGAGCCCCAGCCGTGGCTGCGCTCGACGATGCGGGTGCCGACGATTCCTCCGGCCTGTACCTCGTCGGCCTCGGTCTGCATCCGCTCCATCGCCAGCTCACGCGCCTCGTACAGCGCCTGGGTGTAGTTGGGCATCTCCTGGTTGCGGCCGATCTGCTTCCACGACGCGCGCAGGCCCTGGTGCGCGACGTGATAGACGCAGTTGCCCATCACCATGCCCACCGGGCGATAGCCGGCCCGCAGCAGGGTCGCGAAGTCCTGTCCGTTGAGGTCCGAGGTGAAGGGGCGGCCGTTAGGGGCGCGATGCAACTCGCCGGCGGCGTGCTGGACCGCCGTCCCGACGGCGATGAACTCGGCCAGGTCCGCCCCCCACTCGTAGCGGCCGATGTCCAGCCGCACGCCGACCACTCCGTCGGCGCCGAGCTGATCGGCCTCCTCCTCCATGCGGGTCATGGCCAGCTCGCGGGCGTGGTACATCGCCTGGGTCAGAACGCCCATCTCCTGGTTCTGACTCCAGTTGGCCTGCTGAAATCCGATGTGATAGATCGAGCTCCCGAGCACCAGCCCCAGCGGCTCGAACCCAGCCTGCTTGACGAGCAGAAACTCGTTCACCGACAGGTCGCTGGTGAAGAAGCCGCGCGCGACCTCCGCCTTCATCCGCTCGATCCGGTGGCGCCCAGACTCCGGGATCCCGGCCAGCGACCCGGCCTGGTAGCTGGCGGCGTGAGGCGCCTCCTCGGCGGGCGCGCCGTTGCCCGGCGGCGGGGCCTGGGCCTCGGCTGCCTGGGCCTGCTGAGCCTGATCGTCGTCGCGCTTCAAGAACCCCATGTCGTCTCCTTCATTCCATTAGTAGGCGCTCGAGTGCCTGTCGCGTGCTCGCGCTGCGACGCGCCTCGGACGCGAGCGCCTCGCCCAGGGCAGCCATCCATTCGTCGGTCTCCAGCGTCTCGTTCTTGAGCACGATCCCCGCCGACAGGCGTGCCCTCCGAGCGGTGATCGCGCCCTTGTCCGCCTCCAGCTCCAGCCGCTCCTCGCCGGCGTCGACCGTGATCCGCCGCACTCGCTTGGGACCGGTCAATCCGGACCGGCGGCGATCGACCCGTACGCGCGCGGGCATCACCTCCTCGAGCTTGGCCGCCAAGCTCTCGACGAAGGCGCTCAGATCGCTCGAGTCCGCGCGCAGCGAGGCCGCGAGCAGGTCGAGGTCGAGCGCTCCGTCATCCTTGGCCATCGCTTCTCAGGCTACGCCAGAACTCTTCGCGGCGCCGCGCGTCTGAATCCTTTGTCGGCACGCGGGGATATGCTGCCGCGGTCCCGCGAGCGCAGGAGGCTCAGTTGTCAGAGGTCGAGGCCCACATCACCGGCACCGTGTGGAAGATCGAGGTTGAGGTCGGAGATACCGTCGACGAGGGCGATACCGTGGTGATCCTGGAGTCGATGAAGATGGAGATGCCGGTCGAGGCCGAGGATCCGGGCGTGGTCAAGGAGATCCGCTGCTCCGAGGGCCAGTCGGTGTCCGAGGGCGACACACTCGTGGTCCTTGAGTAGCGGCAGCCTGCTCCTGGACGAGCCGGCACCGGGCGTCGCCAGGCTCACGATCTCCAACCCGGGCAAGCGGGGCGCCCTGGATCACGCGATCCTGGATCAGTTCGCGACCACGATGCCCCGGCTCGACGCGCGCTGCGTGATCGTCACCGGCGAGGGCGCCACCTTCTCAGCGGGCTACGACATCGGCGATCTGCCCGACGAGGTGTTCGCCGACGAGGCCGAGAAGCTCATCGCCCATCCGTTCGCGGCGGCCATCGATGCCGTCGGGGCCTACCCCTACCCCACGGTGGCCGCGCTCAACGGCCACACGATCGGCGGCGGCCTCGAGCTGGCGCTGTCCTGCGATCTTCGTCTCGCCGCCGGCACGATCGCCCTTGCGATGCCGCCCGCGAAGCTCGGGCTCGTCTACTCCCACACGGGGGTCCGCAAGTTCATCGACACGATCGGCGCGCCCCGCACCCGTGAGCTGTTCCTGCTCGGCCGGCGGATCGACGCCCGCACCGCGCGTTCCTGGGGTCTCGTGAACGCGCTGGCCGAGCCCGGCCGGCTGTCCGAGGAGGCGGTCGAGATGGCGGTGGAGATCGCCGCCAACGCCCCCCTGGCCAGCCGCGGCAACAAGCGGGTCATCACCGCGGTGCTCAACGCCCACGTCGCGCTCGACCCCGAGGTCGAGCGGGAGCTGATCGAGCTCCGCCGGGCCTGCTTCAGCTCGGAGGATTTCCGCGAGGGCGTTCGCGCCTTCGCGGAGAAGCGACCCGCCGAGTGGCGGGGCCGCTGAGACTCCGCCCGTCCGTCCGGCCGCGGGCCTATCGTTGCCCGTCGTGCCGCCCCTGATCACCCCTAACGAGGCGCTCGAGCTCGGAGAGATCGAGGACCACGCGGAAATCGAGGCGCTCGTGGAGTGGGCCTGGAGGGCTCGCCGCGAGCGGTTCGGAGACTCGACCGACATGTGCTCGCTGGTGAACGCCAAGTCGGGTGGCTGCGCCGAGGATTGCGGCTTCTGCGCCCAGTCGAAGTACGCCGAGGCCGATACGCCGAGGCACGCGATGATGGAGCCCGAGCAGATCCTCGAGCACGCGCGTGCGGCCGAGGCCGCCGGTGCGCACCGCTTCTGCATGGTCACCCAGGGCCAGGGGTTGTCCAAGCGCGACTTCGAGAAGGTGCTCGAGGGCGTGAAACTCGTGTCCGAGCACACCAATCTCAAGCGCTGCGTGTCGATCGGGCATATGTCCGGACAGCGCGCGAAGGCGCTCAAGCAGGCCGGTGTGCAGCGCGTGCATCACAACGTGGAGACCGCCGCGTCGTATTACCCGGAGGTGTCGAGCACGGTTCGCTACGACGGCCGGCTGCGCACCATCGACGCCGTGCGCGAGGCGGGCCTGGAGACATGCGTGGGCGGCATCTTGAACCTCGGAGAGACGCGCGAGCAGCGGGTCGAGATGGCCTTCCAGCTCGCCGGGATCGATCCCACCAGCGTCCCGATCAACCTGCTCAACCCGCGCCCCGGGACGAAGTTCGGCGATCGCGAGCTGATGGATCCGTGGGAGACGGTGAAGTGGATCGCGATCTTCCGCCTGATCCTTCCCGACGCGCTGTTCCGTCTCTGCGGCGGACGGGTGGAGAACCTCGGAGAGCTCCAGACCACGGCCGTCAAGGCGGGTCTGAACGGGGTGATGATGGGCAACTTCCTGACTACTCTGGGCAACACCCCGGACGAGGATCGCTCGATGTTCGAGGAGCTGGGCCTGAACGTGGCGCGCCAGTCCGACAACGGAGCCAACCCGCGCCCCGACAACCGCTCCGGCTGGCTCGAGGGCGAGACGCCGGACGTCGTCGGCGCGGCGCTGACCGAGCCCGAGCCGGCGCTCGCGGGGCTCGAGGTCCGCCTCTGGGATCCCGCCTCTCAGCTCCACTTTCAGCGCAAGCGGGCGGTCCCCGGGCGTCCCGACGGCGCTCCGAACACCGGTCAGGGGCGCGAGACGCGGGAAGCCAGGGCTCGGCGAGCGCAGGCGGCATGATCGAGATCGAGGCGCGCCTCGCCGAGCTGGGGGCCCTTGGGCTCGGTCGCCGCACCCGGCTGGTCAGCGGCCCGCAGGGCCCCCACGTGCTCCTGGACGGCAAGCCCGTGCTGCTGCTGTGCTCCAACAACTACCTCGGGCTGGCCGACCATCCGCGGGTTCGCGAGGCCGCGGCGGACGCCGCGATGCGATGGGGCGTGGGAGCGGGCGCATCCCGGCTGGTGTCCGGCACGATGACGATCCACCGCCGGCTGGAGGAGCGCCTGGCCGCCTTCAAGGGCCGGGAGACCGCGCTCCTGTTCGGCTCGGGCTACCTCGCCAACGCGGGCGTGATCGCCGCGCTGGCCCGGCCGGGGGACGTCGTCTTCTCCGACCAGCTCAATCACGCCTCGATCATCGACGGCTGCCGGCTCTCGCGCGCCGAGGTGTTCGTCTACTCGCACCTCGACGTCGAGCATCTGGCCTGGGGGATCGAGCAGGCCCGCGGCCGTGCCGCGCTGATCGTGACCGACGGCGTCTTCTCGATGGACGGTGATGTGGCACCACTGCCGGAGCTGGTCGAGCTCGCTCGGCGCCACAACCTGCGCCTGATCGTCGACGAGGCGCACGGAACGGGAGCCCTGGGACCTGGCGGCCGCGGCGCCGCCGCCGCGGCCGGCGTGGAGGAGGAGGTCGACGTGATCGTGGGCACGCTCGGCAAGGCGCTGGGCTCATACGGAGCCTTCGCCGCCTGCGACCGCCAGATGGCGCGCTACCTGGTCAACGCCGCGCGCACCTTCATCTTCTCCACCGCGCTGCCGCCCCCCGCCGCCGCAGGCGCAATGGCGGCGCTCGATCTGCTCGAGGAACGGCCCCACCGCGTTGACCGGCTGGCCTCGAACGCGGCCGCGATGCGCGCGGAGCTCGAGCACGAGGGCTTCGACCTCCGGGGTGCGCGCACGCAGATCGTGCCGCTGGTGGTCGGCGACGCCCAGCTGGCGATGCGGATCTGCGAAGCCGCGCTCGCCCAGGGGGTGTTCGCCCAAGCCATCAGACCCCCGACGGTGCCGCCGATGACCTCGCGCCTGCGCCTGGCGGTCATGGCCTCGCATCGCGAGGAGGAGCTTCGCTCCGCCGCGCGCACGATCGCTCAGGCCGCTCGCGCGGCCGGGTTCGAGCCGCGCACCCGCCTCGATCCGGGGGCCGAGGAGTCCGCCTGGCAGCTTCAGCCGGCACAGACGGGACCGGCCGCCGGCGAGCCCCCGCCTCCGCGCGGCGCGCCACGACCGTTCGACCACGAGGCGCCCGCGCCGATCGCGCGGGCGGCGTAGCCGACCACACGGCGGCTTGCGGGGCTGCTTCGTCACCGGCACCGACACCGGCGTCGGCAAGACGGTGCTGGCCGCGGCGATCGTGGCGTCGCTGCGATCCAGCGGGGTCGCGGTGCGAGCGCTGAAGCCGCTGATCACCGGGCTCGACGAGCCGGTCGACCCCGACTGGCCTCCCGACCACGAGCTGCTGGCCAGGGCGGCGCAGTGCCCGCCCCAGGAGGTGGCGCTGTTTTCCTACGGCCCGCCGGTGTCCCCGCACCTGGCCGCCGAGCTCGCGGGTCGACCCCTCGATCGGGGCCGGCTGTGCGACGCCGTGCGCCGCGCCTGTGCGGCCGCGGATGTGGCGGTAATCGAGGGCGTGGGAGGCCTGCTGGTCCCGCTGGCCGCGGGCTACGACGTCCGTGGCCTGGCCGCCGACCTCGGCCTGCCGCTGCTCATCGCCGCCCGCCCCGGCCTGGGCACGATCAACCACACGCTGCTCACGCTCGAGGCGGCGCGAGCAGCCGGGCTGCGGGTTGCAGGCGTGGTGATGACGCCGTGGCCGGCTGAGCCGACCGAGGTCGAGCGCTCGAACCGGGCCACCGTGGCCCGGCTCGGGTCGGTGCCGGTGTCCACGCTGCCACCGGTGGAGCGGGCCGACCCGGAGCTGCTCGGCCAGGCTGCGCGCGGGCTGCCGATCGACGAGTGGCTCGGAGCTGCGGAGCCGACGTGATCGCTGCACGCCATGGACGGAGTGCGACGACGATGACCCGCCTGGGGCTGGTCCTATGGGCACCGTCTCGCGGCCCTAGCGTTCGCCGGCTCCCCGCTCGCGGCTCGCCCGCAGGCCGGTTCCGCCGGTGCGCGAGCTAGCGTGCCGGGCCATGCGCAGCACCGCCGAGCTCGCCGCCCTGGACCGCCGCCACGTGTGGCATCCGTTCACCCAGCAGCAGGGCTGGGCCACCACCGAGACGCCGATCCTGATCGACCGGGCCGAGGGCACGAACCTCTACGACACCGACGGAAACGCCTACATCGACGGCGTGTCCTCGTTGTGGTGCAACGTGCACGGGCACCGGCATCCCGCCATCGACGCCGCCGTCCGCGCCCAGCTCGACCGCGTCGCGCACTCGACCATGCTGGGCCTCTCCCACCCACCGGCGATCGAGCTCGCCGCGAAGCTGCTCACCGTCACGCCCGCCGGCCTCACCCGGGTCTTCTACTCCGACAGCGGTTCGACGGCGGTGGAGATCGCGCTGAAGATGGCGTTCCAGTGGTGGGCGCAGCGCGGCGAGCCGCAGCGGACCCGGTTCATCTGCCTGGAGAACGCCTATCACGGTGACACGCTCGGAGCGGTGTCGGTGGGGGGCATCGAGCTCTTCCACTCGCTTTACCGCCCGCTGCTGTTCGACGCCTGGCAGGCTCGGCTGGGCGACGACGCGCATCTGGAGGAACTGCTCGGGTGCCACGGTGAGCAGGTCGCCGCGGTGATCATCGAGCCGCTGGTGCAGGGAGCGGCCGGAATGCTGATGGCGCCCGACCGCTACCTGGCCCGGGTCCGCGAGCTCTGTGACGCCCACGGCGTGCTGCTGATCTGCGACGAGGTGGCGACCGGGCTCGGCCGCACCGGCCGGATGTTCGCCTGCGACCACGAGGATGTCTCCCCGGACATACTATGCATCGGCAAGGGGCTCACCGGGGGCTACCTTCCACTGGCCGCGACCCTGACGACCGAGCGGATCTACGAGGGCTTCCTGGGCCGGTTCGAGGAGTACAGGACCTTCTTCCACGGCCACACGTACACCGGCAACCCGCTGGCCTGCGCGGCGGCGATCGCGACCCTGGAGACGTTCGAGCGCGAGCGCACGATGGACGGGCTGCAGCCGAAGATCGAGCTCCTGGCGCGGATGCTGGAGCAGCGCGTCGCTCCGCTCGCGGGCGTGGCGGAGATTCGCCAGCGCGGGTTCATGGTCGGGATCGAGCTCGCCGAGGCCCCGCCCGAGGCGCGGATGGGGCACCGGGTCACACTGGCAGCCCAGCGCCGGGGGGCGGTCGTCCGCCCGCTCGGGGACGTGGTCGTGCTGATGCCGGCGCTCGCCATCAGCGAGGCCGACCTGCGGCGGCTGGTGTCGATCACCGCCGACGCGATCGCCGAGGCCACCGCGGGCGAGCTCCGCTCAGCCGCGTCGGCGTCGGGTTCGCACAGCGGACCTCAGTCCTCGTACAGCGTGAAGTCCCGCTTGCGGGCTCCGCAGACCGGACAGAACCAGGTCTCGGGGATGTCCTCGAACGCCGTGCCCGGCGGGATGCCGCCGTCGGGATCGCCTTCGGCCGGGTCGTAGATGAACCCGCACGATTCGCACATCCACTTGTGGCTGGTCTGAGTCGTCATGGGACAGGTGCCAGTCCGTACATCGGCCGAAGCCTAGATCACCAAAGCCAGGTAGGGTCGCAACATGAACATCGGCCGGCCCGCGCCGGGAGAGGAGCTCAACCCCGGCGACGTCACAGTCCCCCGCCTCGCCGCGACGGTGATCCTGCTTCATGGCGGCGGCAGGGCGCTCGAGGTGCTGCTCGTGCGGCGCAACCCTGAGTCCCGCTTCATGGGCGGTGCCTGGGTCTTCCCCGGAGGCGCGGTCGATGCCCACGAGGGCGAGGGGGACGCCGCACTACGGGCCGCCGCGGTCCGAGAGCTGGAGGAGGAGGCCGGCGTGTCGGTGCCGGGTCCGGAGGCGCTGGTCCCGTTCTCGCGCTGGATCACACCCGCCGAGGTCAAGATCCGCTTCGACACCTGGTTCTTCCTGGCCGCGCTCCCCGAGGGCGCCGAGCCCAAGGTCGACGGAAGCGAGATCGTCGACTCACGCTGGTACGCGCCCGCGGCCGCACTCGAGGCCGGGGAGCGGGGGGAGATCCCGCTCGTGTTCCCCACCATCAAGCACCTGGAGCAGCTGTCGGCATTCGCGTCCGCTGACGAGCTCCTCGCCTTTGCCCGCGGCCGGGACGTGCTCCCGGTCCAGCCCAAGGTCGTGCTGTTGGGCGAGATCGCTCGCGTCGTGCTCCCCGGCGAACCCGGATACGAGGACTGAGCGGATCCGGCGATGCCAAGTTCGCCGTCGTCCGCGAGCGCATCCAAGGGCCTGACGGTCGCGATCACCGGTCCCACCGGTGATATCGGGCGCTCGCTGCTGCGTACGCTCGAGCGCGGCCGGGACGTGCGCCGGATCGTCGCGATGGCGCGCCGTCCCTTCGATCCGGTGGCCCAGGGGCTGCGCAAGACCGAGTACCACCAGGCTGATGTGCTCGACCGAGACGCGGTCGCCGAGATCGTCGCCGGCGCCGACGTGGTGGTGCACCTGGCCTTCCTGATCATGGGCGGGCTGGAGGAGACGCGCTCGGTGAACCTCGAGGGGTCGCGCAACGTGTTCGAGGCGACGGTCGCCGCGGGCGCCCAGCGGCTCGTGTACGCGTCCTCGGTGGCGGCCTACGGGTTCCACTCCGACAACCCTGAGTGGCTGACCGAGGACATCGAGCCGCGCGGAACCGACAACCACTACTACTCGGCGCAGAAAGCCGAGCTCGAGGGGGTGCTCCGCGACGTCCTGGCTGGCGGCTCCACCGATGCCTACGTGTTCCGTCCCTCGATCGTCGCCGGGCCCGACGCGCTCATGCTGCTCGAGAACATCCCCTATATCCAGCTCTCGGAGAAGATGCCGTCCGCGGTGATGCGGGTACTCGAGTTCGTGCCCGCGCTCAAGCCCGTGCTCCCGGATCCCGGCGTCCGCTTCCAGCTCGTCCACCACGACGACGTGGCGAGCGCGATGCGGGCCGCGGTCCTCGGACGCGGCAGCCCGGGTGTGTACAACCTCGCCGGTCCCGGCACGCTGACCTTCTCCGATATCGCCGACGCCCTCGGCTGGTACAGCATCCCGGTGCCCGATCTGGCGGTCGACACAACCGCGGGGCTCGTCGCGAGGCTTCCCTTCGTGCCCACCGAGGCCCAGTGGGTGGAGGCATTCCGGGAGCCGGTCCTGATGGACACCGCGAAGGCCCGCCGCGAGCTCCGTTGGCGCCCCAAGCACGACGCCGCCGAGACGCTGCGCACGATGGTCCAGGGCGCCAGGTCCGAGCAGCTGATCCGCTGAAGGGCCGGATCAGCCCGCGGGTTCGGATTCCTCGTCGTGGATCACGTGCAGCACGGCGTTGATCAGCGCCAGGTGCGTGAAGGCCTGCGGGTAGTTCCCGAGCTGGCGCCCGGTGCGGGCGTCCAGCTCCTCGGCGTAGAGCCCCAGGGGCGACGAGTGCGCCAGCAGCCGCTCGAGCATGGCGCAGGCGCGGGTGTGCTCCCCCACCTCGGACAGGGCCGACACGTACCAGAACGAGCAGATCAGGAACGTGCCCTCCCCGCCCGAGAGGCCGTCATCTGTCTCCTCCACCTTGTAGCGCTGAATGAACCCCTTGTCCTGCAGCTCCTCCCCGATCGCCAGCACCGTCGCGCGCACGCGCTCGTCATCGGTCGGCAGGAAGCGGACCAGTGGGATCAGCAGCGTCGAGGCGTCCAGCGAGTCGGTGCCGTAGTGCTGGCGGAAGACGCCGCGCGCGCTGACTCCGTTCTCGAGGATGTCCCGGCGGATCTCGTCTGCGATCGTCGACCACTCCTGCGCGAGCTGGTGCTCGCCCTGGGACTCGGCCAGGCGGGCGCCGCGATCGACCGCCACCCAGCACATCAGCTTCGAGGACACGTAGTGCTTGGGCTCGCCCCGAGCCTCCCAGATCCCCTGGTCGGGCTGGTCCCAGTGACTGATGGCGCACCTGACCTGGTCCTTGAGCACCGGCCACAGCCGCTGGGGCAGCAGGCCGCGCACCTTCATGTGGATGTAGACCGAGTCGAGGACGGCGCCGTAGACATCGTTCTGGCGCTGCACGGAGGCCGCGTTGCCGATCCGCACCGGCACCGCGCCCTCGTAGCCAGTCAGATGGTCGAGCGTCTGCTCGGTGAGGTCGCGCTCGCCACCGACGCCGTACATGATCTGCAGCGCGCCGCCCTCGTCGCGCTGTAGGTCGGCCACGAACTGCATGAAGTCGTCGGCCTCCCAGTCGAGACCGAGCGCGTGCAGACCCCACAGGGTGAACGTCGCATCGCGCATCCAGCAGTAGCGGTAGTCCCAGTTGCGCTCGCCCCCCGGCGTCTCCGGGAGCGAGGTCGTGGCAGCGGCCACCGTTGCGCCGGTGGGGGCGTAGGTCAGGCCCTTGAGCGTCAGCGCCGAGCGCTGGAGGTAGGAGCGCCAGCGATGATCCGGGAAGCGGCCTCCGGCCAGCCAGCTGCGCCAGTACTGGGAGGTGACGCGGAGCCGCTGCAGCGCGTCCTCGCCGCCGGACGGGCAGGCGATGCCGTGCGACCAGCCCAGGGCGACGTAGCGCCGCTCCCCCGTGGTGAGCGTATGCCGGGCGCGCGCGCGGTTGCCCTCGATCCCGAGCCTGAGATCGGACCGCAGCCGCAGGGTCACCTCGCCGTCGCTGGCCTCGGCGGCGGCCCAGTCGTCGGTGATCATCGTCCAGTTCGCCGGCGTGCGCCCGTAGCCGAAGATCGGCTCGCAGATCGCCTCGACCTGGACCTGGCCCTGCAGGCACTCGACGGTGCGCACGAGCATGTGGTCGGCATCGTGATCGGTCGGAGGCCGCGTGTGCGAGGTCTGGTCGGCGTGCTCGTCGTGCCACAGCCCGATCGTCAGCGCGTCGCGGACGATGATCCAGCCCGACGGCGTCATCCACGTCGTCTCGAGGATCATCGTGCCGGGCTCGTACCGGACCGAGAGCGGCACCACGATCCCGTACGGACCCAGCCGGAAGCCGCCGGCGCGTCGGTCGAGCAGGCTGCCGAAAACGCTCGCGGAGTCGAACCGCGGGATGCACAGCCACTCCACGTTGCCGTCGGGTGCGATCAGGGCACTGCTGTGGCAATCGGACAGGAAGGCGTAGTCCGCGATCGGCGGGAACGGCGAGCCGCCGCTCAGGGGGACGTCGTGGGGCGGGATCTGGATGCTGGGGCTCACGGAAGGCTCACGGAACAGCGGCCATCATCTCGCACACGAGCGTGTCGATCGCCCGCCGGCGGTCTAAGCAGTGACGCCGCGGCCGTGCCCGATCGCCGCCACGACGGCGTGGGCGACCATTGCTGCTCCGGCGCCGAGCGTGATCGTGTAGTGGTTGACGTCGGGCACATCGACGACCTGCGCGGAGGGCTGAAGCTCGGCGAACCGGTCTCGCGCCGGCTCCGGGATGAGCGGGCTGTTGGGGTCGTCAAGTAGGCCCCGGGGAGCGCGCAGCAACCACAGCGGAGCGCGCACCCGGCCGGCGGCCTCGAGCGTCACCTCGTCACGCAGCAGCTCGGTGCCGTCGACCCGCACCGCGGCCTCCGAGACGACGCTGTGAAAAGCGCCCGGCTCGCCCGTCAGGTCGGCGCGGACGTACGCCTCCACGTCGTCGTTCCAGCGCCCGGCGAAGGCGGGGTGGCGCTGCCAAAACTCGATGTACTCCTCGGGCGAGGCGAACGTCATCTTCAGGCGGGCGATCGCCGGCCCCAGCACCGCGTCGAGCAGCGCATCGGCCTCGATGTCATCGGGTGCCGGGATCCGGAGGCCGCCGTCGATGAGCACCACGGCCGACGCCAGATCAGGATCGTCCGCCGCCGCTCGCGCCACCACGAAGGCGCCCATGGAGTGTCCCGCCAGCACCGCCCGGCGGCAGCCGAAGTGCTCCAGGACCGTGGCCACGTCCGTGGCGTGGGCGGCGATGCCGTACGGCGGCCCGACGCCGGCGCTGTGACCGCGGCCTCGCAGATCGGGGGCCAGCATGCATACGTCGGGC
Organism: Solirubrobacteraceae bacterium; assembly: GCA_017882465.1. GTDB lineage: Bacteria > Actinomycetota > Thermoleophilia > Solirubrobacterales > Solirubrobacteraceae > Palsa-465. The sequence continues at coordinate 15,942 of JADGPN010000009.1, read as the reverse complement.
TGTGCCGCGAGCAGCTCACGCGCGACGATCCGCCAGCCGTGATGGGATGCGGTGATGCCGTGGACGGCGACCACAATCGCCTCGGCATCCGCCGGCCGGACGCCGGCACGAGCCACATGGAGCGCGCCGCCGGCGACGGGCACCGACTCGCCGGAGGTGAACGGATCGCGGTTGCCGGACACGCCGCCAACTCTAGGAGACGTTGCCCGCCGGTGACAGCGGCGCTACGCTGCGAGTGAACCGGACGAGGAGAGCGGCATGGCTGACGAGACGAACCCGAGCAAGCATTCAGGCAATCTCCATCCCGGCGAGGACTCGGACGGCGCGGCGGCACGCTGGGGCGAGCGCCACCCCGACGAGGATGTCGAGCACCCGGTGCCGTTGGGCGTGCCCGAGGCCGAGGGCATCGTTCCCAACCATCACTCCGCCAGCGCCGAGGCGGCCTCGTTGCGCTGGCACGAGCGGCACGAGGACGAGGATTTTTGAGAACGCGCGGCGGCTCAGCCGCCGCCGTAGGTGATCACCAGGTCGGTCACCACACCGACGAGGAAGCCGGCGCTCAGCAGCAGCAGCCCCAGTTCGCGGTGGCCATAGCGGCGCATGCCGGTCCAGACCTCGCCGATCACGTAGAGGATCGCGCCGCCGGCGACGGCATAGAACGCGAGCTCGAGGGGCCGGCTGGTAACCGTGTAGCCGACGATCGAGCCGAGGAACGTGGGCCCGCCGCCGATCAACCCGGCCAGCCCGAGCCACTTCCACGACGGCCGGACGTCGCCGAGCGGCCCGACGATGCCGAAGCCCTCGGTGGCGTTGTGCAGCGCGAAGCCGATGATCAGCACCGTGGCGAGGCTGATCGCGCCGGCGCGGGCCGAGACGCCGATGGCCAGCCCCTCGGCGAAGTTGTGGACGCCGATGGCGGCGGCGATCGTGAGCCCCGTGCGCAGCGCACGCTTGCGCGCGGCGTCGACCTCGAGCGCCACCGCATCCGCCTCACCCACGGTCAGCACTGCCGCCGGGGCGCCGCCGGCGATCGGCGGGGTGCGCCGGCCCAGCGGTCGTATCCGGCGCTCCAGGATGGCCAGCCCCGCGCTGCCGGCGGTGAATCCGGCGGCCGTCAGCACGACGAGCCAGATGACGTAGGCCAGCGACGTCTGACCTGCCTTGAAGGCGGTGACTGAATGGCCCAGGATGTCGCGCGCGTTCGAGAGCACGTCGACGAAGATGAACGCCAGCACGCCCACCGAGAACATGGCCAGCGCGACCCGGGACCGGGTGCTGATCGTCTGCAGGCGCCCCACGGGGAGGCCCAGAAAGATGGTGAACCCTGCCAGCGCTCCGAGCGCGACTGTCTGTGCAAACGACACGGGAATCCTGTTCGTGCGTTAGGTGGCCCTAAGCCCCCCTGGAATCGGGAACCGTAGCACGTTAGGGCGGCCTAAGACACAAGCTTCGTCCGAGCGGTACGCGGCATTACCCCCTACGTATCGGCGTTCAGGTCCGGCAACCCCAGGCCCTGCAGCCAGTGGTTGACGGTGATGTTGAGCTGCGTGAACTCTCCGGTCCAGATCATGATCCCCATCCAGATCAGCACCACGCCCCCCGCGCCGATCACGAGCGCGTAGTGGCGCTTGACCACCGTCAGGGCCGAAGTGACGGTCCCGAAGGCGAGCCCGGTGATCAGGAACGGGACTCCGAGCCCGAGGCAGTAGAACACGAGCAGCACGGCGCCGTGCGCCATCGAGCTGGTGGCACCGGTGGCGCCGATGATCGCGCCCAGGGTCGGCCCGGTGCACGGGGTCCAGGCGAGCGCGAACGCGGCGCCGGTCAGGACCGGCCCGCTGCGACCGGCCCGCTCCATCAGCTTCCCGACGTGCCATTCGCGGTTCAGCCGGGGCACGAACGGCGCGAGCACGAACAGCAGGCCCATCGCGATGATCAGCGCGCCGGAGACCTTGAGCGCCGCCGGACCGGTCAGCGTGGCGCGAAGCGCCCGCTGACCAAGGAGCCCGAGGGCGATGAAGATCACCGAGAAGCTGGCGACGAACCGGAGACTGGGACCCAGCACCCGGCGCCAGCTGATGTCTGCCGGCGCCACGCCGGCGACCGCCGATATGTAGCCGGGAACCAGCGGCAGCACGCAGGGCGACAGAAACGAGATCAGCCCTGCGGCGAACGCCACCGGAATCCCGATGCCCGACGCTGGATCCATCCTATGTCGGAAGGCTAGCGCTGGGTGCTCATGCTCCGTTGCGCCCCAGCAGCATCGCGATGCCCTGGCCGCCGCCGATGCACAGCGTCACCAGTCCGAGCTCGTGATCCCCGCGCTCCATCTCCGACAGGATCTTGGTCGTGATTGCGGCGCCGGTCGCGGCGATCGGGTGCCCGAGGGCGATCGCGCCGCCGTTCGGATTGACCTTGTCTGTGTCGAGCCCGAGGCCGTCGATCACGGCCAAGGCCTGAGCGGCGAACGCCTCGTTGAGCTCGATCACGCCGATCTCGTCGAGCGAGCGGCCCGAGCGCTCCAGGACCTTGCGCACGGCGGAGACCGGGCCGATGCCCATGATCGAGGGGTCGACCCCGCAACTCGCGTAGGCGAGGATCTTCGCCCGCACCGGAGCGCCCAGCTGCTTGGCGCGATCCGCGCTCATCAGCACGACCGCGGCGCCGGCATCGTTCATCCCCGAGGAGTTGCCCGCGGTGACGGTCCCGTCGGGCTTGAACGCGGGCTTCAGCTTGGCCATGCCCTCGAGGGAGGCGTCCTCACGGATGTGCTCATCGCGGGCGAACTGGACCTTCTCGCGCTTGACCTTGATCTCGACTGGGACGATCTCCTCGTCGAAGCGCCCGGCCTCCCGCGCTGCCGCGGCCCGGCGGTGGGACTCGACCGCGAACGCATCCTGGCGCTCACGTGAGATCGGTCCCTGCTCGGCCAGGTTCTCGGCCGTCACGCCCATCAGCACGTGCCCGAACGGATCCGTCAGGCAGCCCATCACCGCGTCGGTCATCGGCGTCTCGCCCATGCGCGCTCCCCAGCGGGCGCTCTGGACCCAATACGGCCCGCGGCTCATCGATTCGGCCCCTCCGGCCACCGCGACCTCGGCGTCCCCGCTCTGGATCGCCTGGGCGGCGGACACGATCGCCTGCACGCCGGATCCGCACAGCCGGTTGAGGGTGTAGCCGGGGACTTCCTTGGGGATCCCGGCCTTCATCCCGACCAGGCGGCCCATGTACATGTCGCCGGGCTCGGTGTGGATCACGTTTCCGAACACGACGGTCTCGACCTGCTCGGGCTCGATGCCGGCACGCTCCATCGCCGCGACGGCTGCGGCGGCGCCGAGATCGCTCGGCGGAACGCCGCCGAGGCTCTTGCCGTAGGTGCCGATCGCGGTTCGGGCAGCGGAGGCGATCACAACTTCATTCATTTCATTCATTCTCTGGGGTCCTCTCCTCAGACAGAGCTATGGTCCCAGCGTAGAGGCGTATGGCCCGCGCGTAGACGCGGATCTCGAACATGCGCCAATCTGGCGCGGCCGGTCGGTGATACCTTGCGCAGGAGAGGAATGGCAACCGCGGTCCGCACACTGCAGAACTTCATCGACGGCGAGTTCGTCGACCCCGCCGAGGGGCAGACCGAGCCGATCCTCAACCCCGCCACGGGAGAGGTGATCGCCCACGCGCCGCTCTCCACCGCCGTCGACGTGGACCGGGCCGTGAGCGCCGCCCGCGGGGCATTCGAGGAATGGGCCAACGCCACCCCCGGCGAGCGCGCGAGTGCACTCCTGAAGCTGGCCGACGCGATCGAGGAGAATGCCGACGAGATCTCGGATCTCGAGGCGGCCAACGCCGGCAAGCCCGTCGCCGCCTTCAGGGGCGACGAGATCCCGTTCATGGTCGACAACCTCCGCTTCTTCGCCGGAGCGACCCGCTGCCTGGAGGGCCGCGCCGCAGGCGAGTACGTGAGTGGCTACACCTCGATCGTCCGGCGCGAGCCGATCGGCGTGATTGGCCAGATCGCACCCTGGAACTACCCCCTGATGATGGGCGTGTGGAAGATCGGGCCCGCACTCGCGGCCGGGAACACGGTGGTGCTCAAGCCGTCCGAGACGACGCCCGTCTCGACGCTGAAACTGGCCGAGCTGGCGGCGGAGATCTTCCCCAACGGCGTCCTCAACGTGATCACCGGGCACGGCGATCCGGCCGGACGCTCGCTCGTCACGCATGAACAGGTGGACATGGTCTCCCTCACCGGCTCGGTCGACACCGGCAAGTGGATCGCCGGGGCGGCAGCCAACACGCTCAAGCGCGTGCATCTCGAGCTGGGCGGCAAGGCACCGGTGGTGGTGTTCGATGACGCCGACCTGGAGACGGCGCTGGAGACGATCGCCGGAACCGGCTACTACAACGCCGGCCAGGACTGCACGGCTGCGACGCGCGTGCTCGCCGGCCCGAAGGTGCACGATGACTTCGTGGCGGGGCTGGTCGAGCAGGCCGCCGGGTTCGTGGTCGGGGACACCTTTGCGCCCGACACGACGCTGGGCCCACTGAACTCCGCCCGGCAGCGGGAGCGCGTCGAGGGCTTCCTCGAGCGCCGTCCCGCTCACGCCGAGCTCGCGACCGGAGGTCGCGAGCCCGATCTGCCGGGGTTCTTCCTCGAGCCGACCGTCGTCTCCGGTCTGCGCCAAGACGACGAGATGATCCAGCGGGAGATTTTCGGACCCGTGATCACCGTGCAGCAGTTCTCCGACGAGGCCGAGGCGATCGCCTGGGCCAACGGGACACCGTACGGCCTGGCCTCATCGGTGTGGACCCGGGACATCGGCCGGGCGATGCGCGTCTCCAAGGCGCTGCGTTTCGGCTGTGTCTGGGTCAACGACCACATCCCGCTCGCGTCCGAGATGCCCCACGGCGGGTTCAAGCAGTCGGGGTACGGCAAGGACCTGAGCATGTACGCGCTCGAGGACTACACCGAGGTCAAGCACGTGATGGTGAGCCTGTCCTGAGCGCCAACGCGCAACTTCCGGCCGCATAACCCGTTACATTGGGGCAAGGATCAGCGCGTGGAAGCCTCCGCCCTCCAAGCACCGGCAGCAATCGCGCGGACTCGGATCTCGCTCGGGGCTCCGTTGCTCCGCCTCCGTTCCGACGAGCAGCTGGTGTCGCTGTTCCGGAGCGGCAACGACGAGGCGTTCCGGGTCATCCACGACCGTTACCGGCAGCGCCTGTTCGCCTACACGCGCCAGATGCTGCCCGGGTCCCGGCAGGATGCCGAGGATGCGCTGCAGGACATCTTCGTGCGCGCGTACGCGGGATTGCGGGCCAACGACCGCGAGCTGGCCCTCCGGGCCTGGCTGTATCGCGTGGCGCACAATCGCTGCATCGACGAGCTCCGGCGCCCGCTGCCCCCGGCTCCGGAGGTCTTCGGGCTGGTCCGCCCGCCGGACCACGACCCGATCGAGGAGGCCGAGCGGCGTGAGTCGCTCCGGCGACTGGTCGCGGACGTGCGCCGACTGCCCGAGCAGCAGCGATCGGCTCTGCTGATGCGGGAGCTGGGCGGGATGAGCTACGCGGACCTCGCCGTGACACTCGGTGTGTCGGTCCCGGCCGTGAAGTCTCTGCTCGTGCGTGCCCGCGTGGGGCTCGCCCACGCGCTCGAAGCGCGTGACGTCGCCTGCGCCCACATCCGTGAGGAGCTGATCGGCTCCCATGATCGCGGCGTTCGTCCGAGCGGGATCGCGCGGCGTCACATGCACGACTGCAGGGGCTGCCGCGAGTTCCGCGGCCAGATGCGCGGCGTCAGCCGCGATCTGGCAGCGCTCGTTCCGGCCCTCGGCCCGCTGGGCGTCATCTGCCATGCCCTCGGCATCGGCAGCGGCGCCGCGAGCGGCGGGGCGGTCGGCAGCGGCGGCGCAGCCGCCGCAGCGGGCGGCGCGGCCAGCACCGGCGCGGTTGCCTCGGCGGGCGTGTTCGCCGCCGGTGCGGGTCACGTGGCCACGCTGCTCGCCGCGGCCGTGGTGACCGCCGGGGGTGCCGCCGAGATCCAGCGCACGATCGCACCGGCGGTCCATCACCGTACCGCTCACCACGCAACGATCGGCCCAGGCACGGCGTCCTCCGCACCGTCTTCGCCCGCATCCGCGGCCACCATCGCGGCGCCGGCGGCCGCCAGCCCCGTGGGGCCGCCGGTGAGCTCCCCGGCGGCCAAACCGACGCCGCCGCCGGCCGGCGGCGCGAGCGTGGCACCTTCGCAGGCCTCCGCCGCCTCGTCGACCGCCACGCCCACCGCCCCCGGCGTCAACGAGCTCGATCCAGCCGCGAACGGTCCCACCGGGACCACCAATGCGACCGGCGCCACCCCGGTCCCTGGCGCGACCAGCGCCACCTCGGCGCCTGGAGCCGACACCACGGCAGGCGGTACCGGCGCCGCCGGCGGCTCCTCGGCGGGGGGTTCCACCGCTCCGGGCAGCCCGGGCTCGAACGGCGCGGTGGGCGGCGGCAGCACGCAGTCCCCCAGCGGAGGCACCAGCTCGGGTAGCACTCCGGTGAGTCCGATCCCGGTTCCCGCTGCGGCGGGCCCCGGCCCGGCCGCTGCGGGTGGCCAGAGCGGCAGCGGGAATCTCGGCGGCGGTCCCTGACACGCTGGACCGCTACCCCGAGAAGCTCGATCACCAGGAGGTACTCGTCCGGCGCGGGCGGCGATCCGGGCTGTTCACCATCGTCGCCGTGCACTCGACGGTCCGCGGGCCGTCGCTTGGCGGCTGCCGGATGTGGAGCTATGACGATTCGCGTGCGGCCCTGCGCGACGCGCTGCGCCTCTCCCGGGCGATGACCTACAAGGCAGCGGTGGCCGACCTCCCGCTCGGCGGCGGCAAGGGCGTGATCATCGTTCCGCCCGCCAAGCGGCTCCCGTCCGAGCGCCGGCGGGCGGCGCTGCTCGACTTCGCCGACACCGTCGAGGCGCTCGGCGGGCGCTACATCACGGCCGAGGATGTGGGGACCTCGAGCCGTGACATGAGCGTGATCGCGCAGCGCACCAGTCACGTTGCGGGGCTGGCACGCAGTCGCGGGGGATCAGGCGATCCGAGCCCGTCCACGGCGCTCGGGGTCGAGGCCGCCATCCGCGCCTCGTGCGAGCGGGCCTTTGGCTCCTCCGTGCTCCGCGACCGGCGCATCTGCGTCATCGGGCTCGGGCATGTGGGCTCGCGCGTGGCCAGGCGGTGCGCTCGGGCGGGCGCCAAGCTGGTGCTGGCCGACGTCGACGTTGCCAAGCGCGCGCTGGCCGACCAGTTGAGCGCCAGGTGGGCGAACCCCGACCGGGCGGTCGAGTCCGACGTCGACGTGCTGGTGCCCTGCGCGCTGGGAGGCTTCCTCGATCACGACACCGTTCCGCGGCTGCGCTGCAAGGTGATCGCCGGAGCGGCCAACAACCAGCTCGCCGACGACGGCATCGCCGACCTGCTCGCCGCGCACGGCATCCTGTGGGCCCCTGACTTCGTCGTCAACGCCGGGGGCCTGATCAACATCGCCGAGGAGCTCGACGGCTATGACCCGGCATCGGCCAGGCGCCGGGTGCGGGGCATCGGGGACACGCTGCGCAAGGTCTTCGACGATTCCGCCTCCATCGGCGCGACCCCCCTGACCGCTGCGATGGAGCTCGCGCGGCGCCGACTCGGATCAGGGCTGTAGCCCGCTGATCGGCCAGCCCGCGGGACGCTGCACCCCATCCGGGAGCCGGCCCTCGTCCTCGAGCTTGTCCAGATGGGCCGCCAGCGTGATCACAGCCGCCGGCCTGAGGATCTCGGGCGCATCATCCCAGACCTCGGCGATCAGATCGTCGACGCGGCGCAGGCCGCCGTCGAGCGCCGCCGCCAGCCTCCGCTCCCGGTCCAGCCGGTGGGCCAGGTACTGATCGAGCTTGGCCCGCGGGTCGCTGATGACGGGACCGTGCCCGGGGCAGATGATGGCCAGCCGCCGCTCACGCAGCATCCGCAGGCCTTCGAGGTAGCCGGCCATCGCCCCGGGGTCGGGCGCGATGAACACGCTTCCCACACCGAGCACGGCATCGCCGGTGAACCCGACGTCCCCGGCCACGAAGGCGAGATGGTCGGGGGCGTGACCCGGCGTCGCGATCGCCTCGAGTGGTCCGAAGCGGCTCCCGTGCTCGAGCTCCACGTCGACCTTCCCGCGGGCCGCCGCCAGGCGGGCATCAGGAAAGTGCTCGCGCAGGGCCGGCGCGGCGCCCGAGTGATCGGCATGGTCATGCGTCAGGGCGATCCCGCCGAGACCACCGCGGCGCTCGAGCTCGGCCACCAGGGCCGAGAGGTGATCCTCGAGCATCGGCCCAGGATCGACCAACCACGCCGGTCCACGCCCGACGATCCACGAGTTGGTGCCGCTGAGCGTGAACGGGCCTCGATTCTCGGCCCGGATCCCGGCCACCGTTCCCTGTGCGAGCTCGACCGCGCTCATCGCCTCAAGGATGACATCCCGGCACCGAACCCGGGGATGCTTGAATACTCAACAGTGCCGGCGATCCAGGACGATGCGGGTAATCCATCAGAGGCGGATGCTGCCCGTCTCGACGCCACGAAGGCCAGCCGGAGCCTCCGCAACGGACTGATCTCGCTGGGCCTGCTCGTGGCTCTGGTCACCGGCCTGCTGCTGGCGGTGCCGGGACTGCACCAGGTGGCCGAGGTGGTCACCGACATGAACCCATGGTGGCTGGTCGCGGCGGTGGTGTTGGAGATCCTGTCCTGCCTCGGCTACGTGCTCGCGTTCCTGCAGGTGTTCGAGCGGGCGCCGATCCGCTTCGGCGCCCGCGTGGCGCTGAGCGAGCTGGCGTTTGGCGCCGCCGTGTCGGTCGGGGGCGCGGGCAGCGTGGCCGTGGGCGCCTGGCTGCTGGTCGATCGCGGCGCGCCCGCCGGCCGAGTCGCGGAGCGTTCGGCGGTGCTGTTCCTGCTCACCAGCGCGGTCAACGTGCTGACGCTGGTGATCGCGGGACTCGGCCTCTGGACGGGCCTGTTCCCGGGACCCCAGAACCCGCTGCTGAGCCTGGTGCCCGCGGCGGTCGGCATCGCCGTGCTGCTGTTCTTCCTCGCCCTTCCGTCCGTGACCGAGCGCACCGCCGAGCGCCGGGCGCCGGGCCGGCTGCGCACCGTCCTGAACGGGGCGGCGACCAGCATCAGGGCCACGTTCGAGTTGCTCACCCAGCCCGATTGGCGGCTGATCGGCGCGGTCGCGTTTCTGTGGTGCGACATCGGGGTGCTGGTGGCCTGCTTTCACGCCGCCGGCGCCTCGCCACCGCTGGCCCCGATCGTGCTCGCCTATCAGATCGGCTACCTCTCGAACCTGATTCCCGTGCCCGGCGGGATCGGCATTCTCGACGGCAGCCTGGTGGGGATGCTCGCCCTGTACGGAATCAACGCGACGACGGCGACCGCGGCCACCGTGGTCTATCACGGCATCTCCCTCTGGATCCCCGCCATGTGGGGCACCTTGGCCTTCCTGATCCTGCGCCGCTCCCGCGGCCGCCCGCTGAACCTGCGCCCGCCGCGCGCGGAGCGACGGAGGCTTCGCGCGGCCCGTCGGTTGCGCGGGTCGCGGCGCAGTGCTCACGAGGACGATTCGACCCGCACGCGCTGAGCCTCGCCGAAGCGCTGATCCTCGCCGAAGAACTCCGTGCCCTCGATGTTGACGTGCGGGAGGAGCCGGTCCAGCCACCGCGGCAGCCACCAGTTCACGCGGCCCATCACGACCATCACCGCAGGCACCAGCAAGCAGCGCACCACGGTTGCATCGAGGATCACCGCGACGGCGAGCCCGACGCCGAACTGCTTGATCGTCGGATCGCCGTTGAGCACGAAGCTGCCGAATACGCACACCATGATCACCGCCGCGGCGGTGATCACCCGCCCGCTGGTGACCAGCCCGGAGATCACCGAGCTCTTGTTGTCCTCGCCGGCGCGGACGTGCTCCTCGATCTGGGTGACCAGAAACACCTCGTAGTCCATCGACAGTCCGAACAGGATCGCGAACATGAACAGGGGCACGTAGGAGACGATCGGGACCGGCCCGCTGAGACCGATCAGGCCGCTCCCCCAGCCGTACTGGAAGATCGCCGTCAGCACCCCGTAGGAGGCCGCGATCGAGAGCAGGTTCATGACCGCGGCCTGGGCCGGGACCACCAGGGTCCGGAAGGCGATGATCAGGAGCAGGAAGCTGAGGCCGATCACGACCAAGATCTGGAGTGGGAGCTTGCCCGAGATCCGGGAGGCCAGGTCCACATAGCCGGCCGTGCTGCCGCCGACATGGGCTCGGATGTCGGTGCCCTGCTCGGCGCCCGGGATCACCGTCGAGCGCAGATGCTCGACCAGATTCGCGGTCGCCGTCGCGGCCGGCCCGGTCGTGGCGATAGCCGTGAAGTAGGCGGTCGCGCCGGCCTTGTCGATCTGGATCGGGGTCACCGCCGCAACCCCGGGGGTTGACGAGACGTCCTTCTGGAGCGTCTGCAGCCGCGGGTCGCCGGCGCGCGGATCGGAGCCCGAGGGACCACTGGGCGGACTCCCGGACGCTGCCGCCTTAGCGGGCGACCCGAGTGAGGTGGCGATGATCAGCGGCCCGTTGACTCCCGGTCCGAAGTTGGCCGAGATCAGGTCATAGGCGCGACGCGCGGTGGTCGAGGTCGAGAGCGCGGCCACGTCCTGCTGCCCGAGCGTCAGCGAGAACAGCGGGATCGCCAGCGGGATCAGGATCGCCAACGCCGCCGCGCCGGCGATGACCGGATGGCCGGCGACCCCGCGGGCCCACTTGCCCCAGGTCCCGTCCCTGGCGGCGGCCGCAGGACGCTGCTCGCGGATCCGGAGCGAGTTGATCCGCGTCCCGGTGATCGCGAGCACGGCCGGGAGCAGCGTGAGCGCGGCCAGGACCGCGATCACCACCGCGATCGCCGCCATCAGCCCCATCGTCGTCACCAGCGGGATCTGGGCCACGGCGAGCGAGACGAGCGCGATCGTCACCGTCCCGCCGGCGAAGAACACCGCCCCGCCAGAGGTGGCGGCGGAGCGAGCCACGGATTCCCCGACCTCGAGCCCCTCCCCCAGGCCGCGGAAGTGCCGCGTGACGATGAACAGCGCGTAGTCGATGCCGACCCCCAGCCCGATCATCGTGGCCAGCGTCGGGGCCACGGTGGGAACGGCGATCAGGTGGCCGAGGAGGCGGATCACCGCCAGGGTGGCCAGCAACGCCACGATCGCATTGAGGATCGGCAGCAGCATCGCCACGGCCGTCCCGAAGGTGAGAGTCAGGATCACCATCGCCGCGACGATCCCGATCAGCTCGCTGGATTCGGTCGAGGGCTTGGACACCTTCTGCCCCAGCTGACCTCCCGTCTCCACCTCCAACCCCGCCGCGTGGGCCGGAGCGGCGGCGGCGTCGATGATCGCCTGCGCCTGCGCCGTGGACAGCTCGCCGGGACTCTCCGACAGGGTCACCGACAGGTATCCGGTCGCCTGGTCCTTGCTCAGCGCCGCCGCTCCCTGGGGCGTCAGCGGATTGACCACCGACGCGACGTGCGAGGCCTTGGCCACGTCGGCAGCGGCCTGGTTGACGGCATCGGCGTACTTGGCATCGGTGAGCTTTCCGCTCGACGCGTGCAGGACGATCGGGCTCGTTCCGTGGGACTGGTCCGGGAACGACTTGGCCAGCGTGTCGGTGGCCTGCTGGCTGTCGGTTCCGGGCAGCGACAGGTTGTCGTTGGTCCGGTCACCGAGTTTCTCGGAGACCACGACCAGCACCGCGGTCACGACCAGCCACAGGACGAGCACGAAGATCCGGCGCCGGATACAGAACTGCGCCAATCGGTACAGCACAGCAGTCATCGCCGGCCACGCTCCCATCCACAATCAGGTTCGACTATCGGCTGCCCAGACTGTCCAGCCCGGCCTCGGTTGTCAAGGGCGCCCGCGGGCTCCGCGTGCGGCCGCTAATGGTCGCCACCGGAATTAGGCGCGGTCGTGTCCTGCGTGAGCGTGGTCATGCTCGTCCGGGTGTTCCGCGCCGCCGACGTGCGGCGTGACGGGTGGTCCGCCGACGTACTTGGTCGGGTCGATCTCGAAGCTGTGCAGGCAGTGGCGTGAGCAGAAGGTGAAAGACTCACCGCCGAATTCCTCGGTGAGTGCCTTGGCGCGGTCGACCTTCATCCCACAGACGGGATCGGTGGCGCCGCGCCGGGCGGTCAGCCAGAACAGCGTGGCGAAGAGGACCAGGCCGGCCAGGTTGAGCACAAGCTTGTAGTCGAGCCTGATGGAGCCGAAGATGTCACCGCGGCTCGGGCGCGGGCCGCTGGGGATGAGGCTCAGGCCGCTGAACAGCGCGTCGATGATCAGTGCGGCGATGACCATGGTCACGAACATCAGCGCCGTGATCCGCACCGTGAACGTGGTGCCGTAGTACTTGCGGTAGATGGCGAGGATGGGCAGCACGATCAAGTCGGCGAAGATGAACGCCATCACGCCGGCGAAGCTGATGCCCCCGCTCCACAGCACCGCCGCCAGCGGCACGTTGCCGACTGAGCAGACGAAGCTCAGCACGGCGATCACGGGGCCGATGAACGCGCCCCACAGCGTCTGCACCAGCGCCGGGGAGCCCTTGAGGAACAGACTGTTGAAGAAGTCGTTGCCGAACTGAGCGACGAACCCAGCCAGCAGGAACCCGATCGTGATCTCCTTCCACAGCATCTGCCAGTCGCCCCGGAAGTTGTGGGCCACGTCTGACCACGCCGACGCGCTCCTCAGACGCTGGCGCCAGCTCATCGTCTCGCCGGCGGGATGGTGCTGGTGCCCGGTGTCGGCCTGCTGAGCATGCACGCGTGCCTGCTCCTCCAGGCGCCTGGACACGAAGCCGCGCAGCAACAGCGTCATCAGGACGATCATCACGATGCCGCCCACATATTCGGCCAGCGCGAACTGCCAGCCGATCAGAACCCACAGGACCAGCCCCAGCTCCCACACGAGGTTCGTCGAGGCGAACTGGAAGGCCAGCGCGGAGCCCGCCGACGCTCCCTTCTGAAACAGGCTCTTGGCAATCGCAACGGCCGCGTAGGAGCACGAGGAGGACGCAGCGCCCAGACCCGTCGCCTTGGCGATGGGCGCAAAGCCGCTGCCCGACAGGGCGCTCTCGATCCGCTCGCGCGGCACCCATGCCTGCACGACGGCGGAGATGAAGAACCCGAACACCAGCGCCCACCACACCTCCCAACCCATCAGGAACGCATCCCGCAGGCCATGCCAGATGACGTCGAGCACCGGGCTCATCGCTGTCCCTTCGCGGTCATGCCTTCAACCTAGCATATGCCCCCTGGGGGTATCTGATAATCTCGCTATGATGACCAACGAGACAACCCCCACGCGCGGCTACTCGGCCTCCAAGGACCAGCTCATCAAGCGGCTGCGACGCATCGAAGGCCAGGTCGGCGGCATCGAGCGCATGGTCGCCGAGGAGCGCTACTGCATCGACGTGCTCACCCAGATCTCGGCCGTGCAGGCCGCCCTCGACAAGGTCGCCCTCGGGCTGCTCGATGACCACGCCCACCACTGCGTGATGGGCGCGCAGGACAACGACCGGGATGCCAAGACCGACGAGCTGATGGCGGCGGTCGGACGCCTCATGCGCCGCGGGTGATCAGCCACCGCCGGCTGGGCGCCGCGAGGCCGATCCCCGGTGAGCAGTGTGCGGCCGTCGAGCGATTCCGCGCGCGAGGTATGCGGCGCCGGTCAGGCTGCTGTTGAGTTCGCGGCAGCGCTGATCAAACAAGTGTCTGCGGCGCGAGTCTAGTCTTACACGGGACGTGGAGGGGCACGCCGACCGTGGATGGCGTTGACGAGGAGTCCAGCGGCTGAAGTTTGTTTCGACTGCAGGAGCGCCGGACACCCTCCCAACAGAGACGGAGATGCAGCAATCCGAGGAGGGACAGAATGTCCGAGGATTACCAGATCGTCAGTCGGGCTCGAGGCGAGCCGCTACCCGAGGGTCGCACCGGTGTGCGCGTCCGTGTTCAGCTGTCGGGCTGTCCGAGCCCGCGCTGGTCGCGTGACCTCGCCGCGCGGCTGAGCCGGGAGCTGGTCGGCCATCCCGCGGTGGGGCACCTGCGACTCAACGTCAACGACATCGTGCAGGGAGACCAAATCGTGCTCGAAGGCGTCGAGTCGAGCGAGGCGCCGGTGCTCGGTGATGCCCTCGAGCAGGCGGTTGACGCCGCGAACCGGGCGAGCACGACAGGCGCGCTGAACCCGCCTCCGAAGGTGGCGCAGGAGGAGGCTGACGGTATCGCTCGCACGATCGAGCTCCCCCAGCCGTAGGACCCACGATCGGGAGTAGGGCGGGCGCCGGCGGGGACGCGCCCGCACCTTGGCTGGTCTGGGCCCGCCGACCCGCTCCGGCGCCTGCCCCCTCTCCCTGACAGCCCGCACATCGCTGAGTGTGGGTCGCGGGCGATGTGGCCGGCCTCGCCGAGCGCGACCTTGCAAGGACGTCGCGTTGCGCTGCCCAGCCGGTCCACCAGATCAACTGGGCGGCGGCAGCGCCTGCTTTGCTCTTACTTGCGAGGCACTCGCTCGACATGGCGCTCTTCACCAGGCCGCGGTGAACCTCTGCCCGACGTGCCGTCCCTGCTCGATCTCATTGAGCAAAGCGACCGCGAAGTCTTCCATCGAGATCTCGGACCGCCCGTTGTCGCCGGCGAGTAGCTGGTCACCCGCGGTCCGGTAGCGCCCGGTCCACTCGCCCGGCGCGAGGATCGCGCCTGATGAGACGTACGTCCAGTCGACGTCTGTGCGGCCGCCTGATACAGGTCGAGCGCCTCGGCCTGGCTGAGCGCCTCGGGTTTCCACTCGTCGTGGAAATCGGGCGTGTCGATGAGCCGCACGCCGGAGGGGACCTCTAGCGAGCGAGCGCGCTCCCACCGGGTGGCAGTCGATGCCAATTCGTCGATCGGCCCGCTCGATCCATTGCGCCGCGAGTTGACGAGCGCCAGCGCAGGGCGTCCGTGCTCACCGAGAGCGGCTCCGCTTCTCTCATGGCGAGAAGGCATCGCAGCCATGATGACGTACCTCACGGTCAATCATCAATCTAACCGTGAGGAGGTGGTTTGCGTCTGAGTCAATGACACAGATCCCGGATTTCATTAGCCCACATCCGCGAGGCTTCCGGCACGATCAGTAGGAGGTCTTGATGACCGGGCCGGGACATTCAGCAGGCAGTGTCGGGGGCCGTCGGAGGAAGCGGTTTCTCTCGCCTTCGCAGAAGTATGAGATCTGGCTCGCGCTGGTGCGCGGGGAAGTCTCGACGGTGGAGGCGGCCGACCGGGCGGGGGTGGATCGATCGACGATCGTGAAGTTGCGGCAGGTCGGTAAGCAGGGCGCGTTGGACGCGTTCGCGGCGTCCCGGCCGGGGGTGCGGCAGGGCGGCCCGGACCCAGAGCTTGCGGCGGCGAGGGCGGAGATCGCCAGGCTGTCGGAGGCGTTGAAGGAGATGGGCGTGCGGTTGATGCTCGCGGAGGGAAAAGAGCGCTGGGACTGAGTGGCCGGGTCCCTCGCCGCGTCGACACGGCCACCAAGCATGAGCTGCTGGATCTGATCGATAAGGCCGTGCTGGACGGGTGGGATCACCGTCGCGCCTGCACGTACCTCGAGCTGGACGAGGGGCGGGTGTGGCGGTGGCGCCGCCGGCGTGATGACGGCTGCCTGGAGGATCGTAAGCCCGGTGCGGCGTTGCACGGGCTCAGACCCGTGGAGGAGCAGGCGATCCTTCAGCTGTTCGAGGCATGGGGCGATATCGATCGCTCCCATCGCAAGCTCGCGCACCGCGGGAGCTACCTCGGACTGGTGTGGGTCTCGCCGGCGACCGTCCGTCGTGTTTTGGCTGCTCACGGGCTGGTTCTGAAGCGGCCCC